>JAJDWI010000010.1 GCA_022825665.1 Candidatus Poribacteria bacterium | reverse complement strand
ACAGAGACATAAACGCTGCTATCAATATCAAACAGGCAGGCTTAGCTGCCTAAAGTGGAGACAACGTAACACGTAGCTCAGATCGGCTGTTGTCAAGGAAACACAAGCCCCTACCTTTAGGTAGTGGGTACTATGACAAGGCAAGTTGTCAATCAGATGAAAATGAATCCATTTGTTACACTGAGGTCCTGCTATGGACACTAAACGTCGTAGATGTTTTCAATTAGAAGACCAAAAAGGGGATATACTTGCATCCGGTGTTATCTATGATGAGGGTAATGTGCAGATATTGTGGCGTGTAGATTGTGGGTATACAGCAGAACAGTATGCCTCTCTCAATCCTATTTTGGATTTGATGCCGGGAGTTGTGCTACTTCGTCTAATTGACACCGATGCTAACGGAGACGACGATCTGCCAACTTGATAATTTGCCCGTTTTCTTGGGCAATATACATATAACCGAGACCATCTAATGTAACGCCTTCCTGATCATCCCCTGGTAATAGATACCGATGGATTAAATTGCCATCACGTTTGAGTTCGACCAGTAGGTTTGTTGTATCACTAATTAACACCAGAGAATCGCTTTGTGTATCGTAACCAAGACCTGATATATCAATGAAATCCATCTTATAATAACGGATAATAGTTCCTTCCGCTGTTTCTGCATCAGAACTGTTAAGGGGTACCTCTACCTCGCATACAATAGAAAGTTCACCACTCGGTTTAAGGTTGAATGTTTGATTACCTATCCAGAAAGTACCACCCTCCGCATGTGAAGAGTCTGGAACGAATACGATTGCTTCCACACCCATACCCCCCTTTTCCAGGAGTGTTTTCCCTTCAAAAGTACGGTTGATTTTAAACTCTCTACGAATAGTGAGTGTATCAGGATTAATTTCCAGAATAGCTTCGTCATCTTCAACAACAGCATACAGCCATCCTGTCTTCGGGTTAGTCGTAATACCCTCAAGGTCACGACCTTGAAGATCTCCTTTTTTTATACTCACTCCGTCCGGACTGATTTCATGCAGAAAACCACCGTCATCTACCACGAACAACGTTTTTCTCAATGGGTGGTAAGTTACACCAGAAGGTTCAGCAATTGATGTTTTACTGATATTCCCTATCCATGTGTAAGGCAGTTCAATTGGAATAGAAGCAGCTTTCTTTTTGCGTTCAGATTCTTCCATTTTCATAAGAAAATAGAACATACAGACACTTATACCTAAAAAACCGAATAGGACTATTATTTTATAATATCGCACGGTACATCCTCAGACTTATCTTGGAAGATCTGTCAAAAATTGATGTCTCGTATTAACCAATGTGAAAGTGCACTGTTAGCAATAATCAGTTATATCAAGTAATTCAATTTTCTCACAAAGGTCCTTCTTTAGCAGGACAAACTTGTCATAACAATTCATCGCACTTCGCATATAACATAATATGTGTATAAATTACCCGAAAAAGTTGATATTACGTTTAATCTATCTGAAATAGTAATACATAAGTCTATAACTGCTGCACGTAAGAAAATTATCATATTAATATTGAGTTGTCAAGTGCAAAAAATCCCATTCACTAATCCTTTTTGCTTGACAATGTGTTAAATCAATGATATAATAAATTACAATCACCGGAACCAATAGATATAATGACCTTCAATGAAGGGCAGAACTATGTCGAGCAGACCGAGATTAGTCGTTGAAGTCTTTGAACATGTCAATTATCAAGGACGTAAAATAACGCTTATTGACTCCCAAACAAATACAAGTTTGATTGGTGTCCAAGATATTATATCCTCAATTAAGATATATAAGGGACCAAGTTTCAATGCGTCACCGAATTACAAAGCTATTTTTCATGAACATTTTAATTTTCAAGGTAGGCGTTTAGTATTAGCACCAGGATTTTATCCGAACATTCATGAGATACCCTACAACTTCGGTGATGCGATTTCATCAATCAGTTTTAGTCCAGCAGCGCATCCCACACCACCAGAATACGGATCAGTTCCCATTATCATAGAGGTTTTTCGCGATATTGATTTCAGCGGTCAACGCAGTGTCATACTTCGTGATGTTGGTTCAATGTTTGAGATCGGTATGAATGATGTGATTTCCTCTATCCGTATTCAACGCGGACCAAATTTCCCATTCAGTGGGTGTCAGGTCATTTTCTATGAACATGTTAACTTTGAAGGACGTAGGATCAATATAGACCTTGGTTCTCGCGAATTCCAGCGATCCATTCGAAATCTTCGTTCCTTAGCACACTCACAATCGTTTTCCGATATTATCTCTTCTATCAAAATTGTACCTTTAGGTGTTTTTCGGGTGTTAATAGTTATTGGGGACAATTTATCAGGTGAACCGGCAGTTTTAGAATCTCTTACAGTACTTGAAGGTTTAGAATTTCAATATACAACAGTAAAAATAAACGATAACCCGGACAACAGAGGGGATCCAAATAATGCGATAAAACTATCCAGCCTTGTCCTTTCTAATTACGATATTATCTGGTTTACTTGGAATGCCCCTGGACATGATGGAGAGTACTTCGTTGAAGATGCTGATGATGCAATCAAAGAGTTCGTTAGAAAAGGCGGAATCGTATGGGCATCTGCAATGGACAATAACATTGTTCCGGCTGACGGCGTTCATAATCCTGAACCTGTATGGCGTGGAGATTGGCTTCCAGTAGATAGACATCCAATTACTATAACTAATTCAGATGATTCTAACGTTAATATCACAGAAGATGGACAAAGAACAGGAATGTTTACGTGGCCCCATAAGGTTGATGTCGACAATTTAGTTACTGACGACCATTGGGTTACGAGTGACCCAAGTTACCGTAAGTTGGCTGTCAGAGAAGATAATAATGATGCTGTCAGTATTTTGTTGCCATGGGGAGAGGGGTACTACGTCGGTTTTGCAATAGATACACGTGATGCACACCGTACTGCTGTCGCAAGACCTCTGATGGAAAATATTCTTTGTTATTTAGCAAACCTTGCTTGGCAAACCTCCCCACGTCAACCCTTAAAGGGACGGCATAGTAGAACAAACATAAATAATGAAATTATCTTCCAATAGAAACGTTTAGCAGTGAAGTATTACCATAGGAGAAATTAATGCGTCTCATTCTTGCTGTTATCTTTTTAATTATTGTTGTTAGTGTCATCGGTTATTTCGCATATAATCAACTGATTAGTGGTGACGATAACAACCAAACGAATGTCCTTAGATGGATGGGTGTTGTATCCGTTGTTTTCATCGCCGGCTTAGCCGCTTTTGTAGGTTCTGTTATCAGATATAGAATACCAAAAGCTGATATCGCTTTAGTCCGAACAGGTGGTGCAAAAGAAAAGATACGAATTACGGGTGGGTTATGGGTAAACACGATTATCCATGAAATAAAAGAGATTTCACTTAATACCATGCGGATTGAGGTGGTTCGTGAACAATCTGATTCTTTAATTACCAACGACTTTAACCGTGCCGACGTTGAAGTCGTTTTTTACATTAAGGTATATCCAGATGAAGAGGATATTTTAACTGCTGCCCAAGCCCTCGGTGATAAATCTATGACCCCCGAAACTATCCGTGAGTTGATAGAACCGATGTTGGATGGTGCATTAAGAAGTGTCGCTGCTGATAGTGAAATTCAAGACCTACTTCAAAAACGACAAGAATTTGCGGATAATGTTGAAGATGCATGTGGAAATAATCTGAAACTCCAAAATGGATTGACACTTGATACTGTATCTATTATACGAGTTGATCAAACACCGATAGGAACATTAGACCCAACCAACCGATTTGATGCTGTTGGTATACGAGCAATCACAGAAATTACCGCTGAAGCAGAACGTGAGAAAGAACGTATTGAACAAGAAAAAGAAGTTGCGATTGTTACGATTCACGCTACTGCGGATCTGGAAAAATTTGAACAGGAGCAAATAAGGGCATGGGGTGAGTCGGATCAACAGAAAAATATTGCTATCTATGCTGCTGATCGGGAAGCGGAAACAATCAAATTCCAATATGAGATGGATCAGAGTATTCAAGAGCGCGAATACGAAATGAAACTTGAGGTAGAACGTGCTCGTGTGGCTCAGGAAGAAGGCGTACAGTTACGTGAAGTTGAACAAGAATTGACTGTGCAGACCGCTAAATTCGCTCAAGAACAACAGGTGCAAGAACGTGAAATTGAGAAGAATCTCGTTGTTGAAACCGCACAAATTGAACAAAACAAAGTTGTCCAGCTTGCTGAAATACAACAACATCTCACTGTTCAATTAGAAAAAATAGAACAGGAACAAACAATTGAAGTTCGCGAGTTTGAAAAACAGCTTTTCGTAGAGAAAGCACGTATTGCTCAACAAGAAGGTGTTGAGTTGCGAGATGTTGAACGAGACTTGACTGTGCTAACAGCGAAGTTCGCACAAGAACAACAGGTCCAACAGCGCGAGATTGAGAAAAACCTTGTTGTTGAAACCGCACAGATTGACCAAAATAGACAGGTCGAACTCACAGAAATTTCAAAAATATTACAAGTTGAGCTAAGAAAGATTGAACAGGAACAACAGGTCCAAGAGCGAGAGTTTGAAAAACAACTCTTCGTAGAAAAAGCACGGATTGCTCAACAAGAAGGTGTTGAGTTGCGAGATGTTGAACGAGACTTGACTGTGCTAACAGCGAAGTTCGCACAAGAACAGCAGGTCCAACAGCGCGAGATTGAGAAAAACCTTGTTGTTGAAACCGCACAGATTGACCAGAACAAGTATGTTGAACTCACAGAAATCGCAAAGATGTTAACAGTGGAACAATCACGCATCAACCAAGAACTGCGTGTCGCACTCACTGATGAAGACAGGAAGATTGAAGTCGCTAACAAACAAGTTGTTACCGCACTTGCCGAGAAAGAGATGTTGGTTGCGGAGGCAGAACGTATAGGTGCTGAAGTTGATGTTACTGCAACTGAACAGACGAAAGAAGCTGAATGGCAACGTGATGTGGCTATCATTGGTGCAGAAGCCCAAGCTCAACCAATTGAACGTCTGGCAGATGCTGTATTGTCAGAAGCACGTGCGAAAGCACAAGGTGAAATGGCAGAATACGAAGCACGAAATGTCGCGGAACAACGAGTGCTGGTTCAAGAGGCAATCCTTGAACTAATTGAGGAAGCACCAGATATTGTTGAACATCTCATGCGTCCAGTAGAGAAAATTGATAATATCAAGATTCTTGATATGGGCGGCAGTGATGGTAAAGGCGGAATCAACCGAAGTAGTATGGGACGACTTGCAAATGCGTTGCTTGACACAGGAGCAATCTCACCTATGCTTAAAGAACTGTTTAACTTTGCCGATGTAGATGCCGAACAGGTTACAGACAAAATCGCAGAATACCTTGCTGACCTTGTTAACCGACCAAATTAACAGTCTTGAACTGTAAAATCAGTTCTGGGAGTCGTTTGTTCCTTCTGTAAATAGTAGCACATTACTGAGTCCAAATCGCATCAATATTTCATATATATGCAACGAAAGCCACTATGTCATGCGCCATCAGAGACTTCCTACCAGACAGAAACGTATCAAAACACAAAGATGTCGTACATGCCGTTCCAATAATGGTAAACGAGCATGTCCTGCCCTTAGTAGTATGATTATTTGTCCAGAATGTTGTAGTGCTAAACGGGCAAAAATCCCTGGGTGCGATAACCGATGCAAATATTATAGTCCCCTCATCGTTCAAAGCAGAAAAGTTGCCCCACCTGAATATCCCATTCATCTATGCCTCGTCAGTCGTTCACGAGATACAGGTATGCTAATTATTGTTGGCACGCGTAAACGACCTGATGGAAATTTAAAGGCGATGTTCCTGCTAATTGACCTTTGGAAAAAAGGTGTCCGAGACTGTTTCTACGATGCAAACATGTCCGAAAAGCAATTTGAACGGGCATGTCAAAGGTTCGGAAATAGTTATACTGAACCGGAACACGCAATACCAGAAGAAGAAAAAGAGGAAATAGAGCAAGAACGCGAACGTGAAGTAAAAGATAAAAAACAGGAATTTATTCGCATCCCAAGGGACACACTTATCATTGAAGCGGAAACTGCGATGCATTTTGACAATGGTGTGAATGTTGTGGAAGACGAAGAAGCTTCTAACAGAAGGGCAATTGATAGCGCGAGAAATGCACGGGCTATTTATGAAGTCTATATACCTAAAAGAGGAAAATGGTACGTATGGATTCGGACATACTATAAGTCGGGGAGTCAAGACTCATACTGGGTTGGAATTGAAGATGTTGAACCGTATCCGTGGGATGAACAGGGAGGACCGAATGCCATCAAAATATGGGCAGTTCCGGGGGACGACTCCAAATGGAATCGTTGGATTTGGGATACCTCAACGCACCCACTTGGCAAGTCAAAACCGGGCTACTTTAGAGTCAAACGCCCAGGATATTACCGTGTATGGTCAAAAGGTAGAGAACCGGGTACACGGTTAGACCAAATTTTGTTAACACGTTCCGGACGATACAATCCTGAAAATGCTACTGAAGGTAAACCGATGCCTACGCTTACACAACCACACCCCTATGAACCTGCCACATTTGAGGAGTGCAGAAAATTAATTAGCCATGCAGTTGAGATATCAAAGGCAGTTGAAACCGAATTTCCGTGGGAATTTAAATACTGGCTCAACGATATTTGGGGTGACATAAGAAAATTTCCTGAACATGAAGGGTCACTCTATAAATGCCAAAAATGTGAAGAAGAACTGCCTGATCAAGCTATTGATCTCATCAAACAACACGCCCACTCTGACGATATTCAGTTTTATATTTTATGCAGAAAATGTGGTGGTGAATTTGATTAACATAGTTTCTGCTTTACGTGTAGCATGTATCGCTTGTTTCCTTGTGGTTACAGCATTCTGCTATGCAGCTCCTCCTAATCCTTACCTATATTTCGACATTGATCCTAACACAGGTAAAATGTCCCCTAAAACTTCTCCAGGACAAAGTTCTGAACTCGGTCTTACAAACTATCTCGAAGCATTAGATGGATGTTGTAATGCAAGGGAACTCAGTGTATTACAACCTGATGGAATTGAATATGTGCTTGCACTCAAAATTGATTTCAGTGATCAACCGGGTAAAAGGAGTAGTGCAGAGTTTAATGAATATCTATTTGCTGAAGAAGGTGTGTCACTAAAAACTTATTTCCGTGAAAATTCTTATGGACAGATGGATGTACAACCGGGACCCGTTAGAGGTGTTTTACCAGAAGGTAACGAATGGATACGTGCTCAGAAACCGATGCGCTATTACGGTGAAGGACAAATTAATGTACCACGATATCGTGAACTCATTACGGAGGCATGTCGTGCGGTAGATGCAACTGTTGATTTTTCAAAATACGACCGTGATAAAGATGGAATCGTTGACCACCTTTTCATTATACATGCTGGTAATGATGAAGCATCCAGCAAAGTGATTGATGAAGTTGATTATGTATATGATATTTGGTCAATCTTAACACCCGATGTTAACCTAATCGTTGACGGCGTAAGAGTTGATACAGCCATTGTTGTTGCTGAGGAACCGGACTTTGATAAGCCACATTTGGGCATATACTTCCATGAATTCTTCCACGATTTTGGCGCGCCAGATGTTTATGGGTCAAACTTCACAGATGCACGTGACCATAAATGGGGATTAATGGGGGCATTTGGTCCGTATCAGGGACCGGACGAAAAAGGAATAGGAAATGGTTTAGAGCCGAGTCACATCATAGGCTATTTAAAATGGGACTTTGATGCACGTCCGGAAAATGGACGTGTCGGTTGGATTGAACCTGTAACTATCACAAAAACTGGTCAGGTTACTGTCCCATGTTTTGAACTACCACCTAAAACAGACAAACTCTTCAAAATTGATATTCCACTAACACGGGGTGCTTTTACTACCTTTGGTAGTGATTCTGATTTGCATACCGATGTAACAAACAGAGAATTTTTCCTTATTGAGAACCGATATAAGAACTCAGGAGCAACCTTTGACACATATCTTCCAGAGTCAGGTATTCTCATCTGGCATATTGATGAGACCCAGGTCCGACGTCTTGGTAGTTTTGATGCTGCTTTTCAGATTTGGCTGGAAGATCCTAACGATCCTGAACATATCGGTATTCATCCCGATGATCCTGGCTTCATAGACATTGATCTTGTCACTGATGGTGCAGCCTATTCTGCGAACGATAACCAAACTGGTTTCACACCCGGAACTTTACCGAACAGTAGTTCAAGTGATGGCACACCTTCTGGTATTTCTATTACCAATATAGGTGCTGAAGGTCTAACGATGCAGATATTAGTCTCTTTCGGTGATACCTATGAACCGAACAACACCATTGAAACAGCATTCCCAATTTTTTACAATCAACCCTACTACTCCTTCCTATATGATGCCTCTGATCTCCAAGACCTTTATCGATTTGAAGCTGCCGGTGGTATAACGATCCGCGCCACATTATCGGATTTTCCAGAAAACCTAAATTATAAGTTGCTACTTCTGACAAATACAGGTGAGATGTTATTAACTGGAGAAAAAGCTGCAGATTTGATTGGATACGAAATTCTTTATCAACCCGCTTCAAGACAGTCATTGAATCTCATGGTAACTTCAGATGGTGAATTCAGCAGTGTTGAGTCCTACAAATTGTTAGTAGAGCAGCTTGATCCTGAACCATTCGCAAAAATACATACACAAGTTTATCCAAATCCTATGCGACTTTCATCATCTGGAATGACCTTTACATATCAACTCCCCGTATCTCAATCAGCGGATAGTGTTACACTTGATATTTTCACTATTAATGGTGAGAAGGTTTTTAGTAAAACCCAGCAGGAGGTTTTGGCATCTGGTAAATTTCTATGGGATGGTAAAAACCAACATGGCACTCCGCTTTCCTCCGGTATATATATTTACCATATCGCAGCAACGCAAGCAGATTCAGTTATAGGTGATACTGGTAATTTAGGTATTCTCAGATAATCTCCTTATTACATCTTAATCATAAATTTATCTTGTTGACGAAAAAACGTAGGTGTGGTAACTTAAGGATATGTATTATTACAAACATCTAAACTACGTTGCTAATGAGAAATGGTAGATAAGGAGGCAATTTTATCAATGAATTGGTTTACTAAGCAAACAAAAGCAGGCAAGTGTGCGGGGAGGAATCCATATCGTCCTGCACAAATTAAAGGACAGCAAATGAAATACTTACTGTTGAATATAGGGGTACTATTTCTGTTAGGATTGAGTGTGTTAGGTTGTGGTCAATCTCTACAAAGTATGTCTCCGATTCAACCAGTGCATAATATAGTTGAAGCACAAATGGAATTAGACAACAACCCATCTGCAGATGTGGTAGTCCCTGCAGTTCCTGCTGCAAAGTTAGCGAATCCGATAATTGAAAAGCATGGGCTTCAAACTGTCGGTTTTCGTTTGGTTAAGAAAAAAGATGCAAATGCAAAAGCTTTAACTTATGTATTTGCTTCGCCAGAATATGCGTATTCTGCTGAAGAATGGAATAATTTTTTGACAGACTGGATTGAGGTGCAACCCCAAATAGAACTTCCTACTGCGGACGAAGACAGGAAAGAAGTTGATGTTGTATTCTTAGCTGACTTTCCAGAGACTTTTGATATACAGGCAAGACAGCCTTTTCTTACAAAAACTATAGATGGTATAACCGTTTCTATCTGTTATTGGCGAAGAACTGATTTGGATCGGAAGTATAACCGAGGTAATGCATTTTCTCCTTTTTACGAAACTGAAGCTCTCAGACAGGGAGATAAAACTGATGTGTTTTATGTGAAGATAACGAATAATCGTGACGAGCACGTCATTTTTGATGTCAAGAAGAGTGAAATGACTGATCAAGGCGATAACTTCTACCCAGGTATGGATATTGATGATTTAGAGGAGCGGTTTACTTATATGTCACGTGCCTCAGGTCTTTATGTAAAAAACGGTTTGGAAAAAGCGCGTGAAATCCTATTGGAAAAACGTATGCCTATTGTTGAAAGACAAGTCGGTGCACATCGTGTTGGTGTTAGACCTGGTGAATCAGCAGAAGGTTTTGTTCCTTTCAGGCAAGTAAAACTCAATGCCGTGGACCTTAGTGTGATACTGCGTATTGAAAAAGCACCTCCACCTGATGGAGCCCAACGTTACCAAACAATTGAATTTAGATTTCCATTTACCCACAGCAGAGGGATTCGCGTTGCTCAACCTTCACCGCAACGTTATTAATTTAGTTATGGAATTAGCGTAATCCAGAATTCATATAGATGTGTCGCTTTATCAAAACGAAATTTACTTGTGTTGTAGGTGCGATTTTGTAATCGCACCTATCGTTTTATATTGACGGTTAGAGCGGATTATGTAGCAACTATACGGACGATCAAGCAACAATATCGCAAGGGGGCAATGAGTCTAAAAAGAGTTTTCCATAACTACGTGTTTTGATCCGTGAATCCAGAATAACGACTATTCCATGATCAGTTTGTGTGCGGATAAGTCTTCCGAATCCTTGTTTTAGACGTAAAATTGCTTCGGGCAAACTGAACTCCATAAATTCATTTCCGCCTCGTTCTTTAATCTGTTTGACGCGTGCCTCCATAATTGGATGTGTTGGTACCTCAAATGGCAATTTTGTTATTACAACATTACTCAAGGCTTCCCCTTGTACATCAACCCCTTCCCAGAAACTGGAAGTTCCAAATAGAACTGAATTCGTATCCTCTCGGAATGCCTGTAACATATCTGTTCGTGAAAGTCCATCTCCCTGTTTGAATACATCGATACCGATTTCAGCAAGATAGGGTGCCACTTCGTCATAAACTTCATCCATCATTTTGTAACTGGTAAAAAGGACAAATGCCTTGCCGTGTGTCATTTCAAGATAATGTTTGATTTCACGAATAGCAGCAGGGATAAACTCGATGCTATTCGGATCTGGCATTGTATGCGGTATGTGTATTTTTACCTGTTTTTTGAAATCAAATGGTGAATGCACAAGCAGTTCCCGACACATGTCAATCCCAACACGTTGTTTAAAATAATCGAAGTTCTGGTTTGTAGCGAGTGTTGCACTCGTCATCACAACACTCTCTTTTACGTCAAAGAGGTTTTCCTTTAACATCTTACTGACATAAACAGGCGTGGCGTTTAGAAGAATACGCGGGGTTCGTCCCCACGACGAGGTTTCAACCCAGTATATATAATCAGGTTCAGCCTGTTGAATCATTAAGTCTAAATCATCTCTGAGTCGTCTGCATTGGTTGAAGTATGAAGTTAATTCCTGTTCATCGTCATCCGTATCAGCATTATCTCGTAGCTGCCTGAGTGTCTTTTCAATATTTGATAAAGGATCATCTAATATATTCCCTTCTGCAAATACCTCGTTAATATTATCTTCATCAATACGTTGTGTTTTGATATTACTGTCTGAATCAACGAAGTAATCTTCTACAACCCTAAAAAACACGTTTGCTTGTTCACGGGCTTTATACACTTCGCTCATTAAATCATTAGAGTCGAAACGCGTTGCAGCGCAACCCTCGTTTCTTTCGTGATGAAGTGAATCTAAGAGCCATTTGACTCTGGTGCTGCTAACTTCAAGGCTTGCATGTTGTGTTGCAATCGCTTCCAAGTGATGTGCTTCGTCAATAATAAGGTGATCATAATCAGGTAGGATACCGATAGCTGGGTCAAGTTGTCTGAGGGCAAGGTCACTGAAAAGCAGGTGGTGGTTGACGATAAGTAGGTCAGCCTCGTGCATTTCGTCCCGTGCCTTGAAGTAGAAACATACATCATAGGTCGGACATTTACCTCTAAGGCAATTGTCCCGATCAGATGCTACTTTATCCCAGATGATATTTTGGGGTTCCATCGGGAGGTCTGCACGACTTCCATCCTCTGTCATTTCGACCCATTCAACGATCTCTTTCACCTGTTCAACTTCATCCAATGAGTCGAATAAACCGCGATCATAAGTTAGTAACGTATTCAGTCGTCTTCGAGATAGATAGTTTCGTCGTCCTTTTGCAAGGACTGCCTTGAAATCACGAGGTAATATTTCATGCAAAAATGGAATATCTTTTGTTACAAGTTGTTCCTGTAAACTGATAGTATTCGTGGATATGACTACAGTCTGATCAGTTTTTACTGCAAGCGAGATAGCGGGAATGAGATATGCGAAACTCTTACCAACCCCAGTTCCTGCTTCAACCACCAGATGTTCAGAATCGACGAATGCGCGGGCGACCGCGTTTGCCATCAGCAGCTGTTCCTCACGATACTCATAACTTGATAGATTCTGCGAGATGATGCCACCCGGACTGAAAATGTCTTTAAGAGTCAACGGTTTCTGTGTTTCTATTATGTTTTCCATTACATTTTTTGTCCGATATTAGTTCTCAGAATATCCTCGTATGCAAGACATATTCAAATATTACAACTATTCTGATAACTGCAAGGTTAATTTTTCTGTCCCATGGCTGCTCTTTACCTCAAGAATCAGTTCTTTAACCTCTTTGTGAGATTGTAGCAGTGCTTCAAAGGTCTGAACGTCTGAAACTTCTTTATCATTGATAGTGACAATGAGTGCTCCTCGCGGTATTTTAGCATTGAAGCCAGGAGCATTTTCTCTAACTCTTTCAACAATTACACCACGATCATTGTTTTCAAGGTATGTGTACCTCTCATAATCACCTTTTTCCAATTTCCTAACTGATAATCCGAGTGTTTTCCATGAAACAGAGTCATCTTCAAAAGGTAGACCAGCCAGTTCAGGTGGCATTTCAACGATTGTTGCTCTGAGTGTTCTCTCTCTTCCGCGTCGTAGGACTTTAATGATAGACTCTTCCCCGACAGGTGACTCTGCAATTAGCATCTGGAATTCAAGACTGTTACTTACCTTTTTCCCGTTGTATTCATAGATAATATCACGCCATTGCAAGCCTGCTTTTTCTGCGGGTGTTCCATATCTCACCCTTTCTACGCGAATGCCTCCGGATACTTCCTGCATACTTATCCCGAGGTAACCACGAATGATTTTGCCATTAGCAATTAGTTTTTCCCCAATGTTGATTGCCAGATTACTGGAGATAGCAAATCCGGCTCCTGCTCTCACAGGTCCGGGTGTATTTTCTACCTTACGAATTAATGCGTTGATACCAATCACTTCGCCGTATATATTTAACAGTGGACCGCCACTACTGCCAGTATTTATCCACGCATCCGTTTGGATGAAGTTTTGGTAACGAATGACAGGCATTCCGCCAAGAACTGCACGACTTTTTCCGCTAACTATACCGGTTGTTACTGTATAAGCAAGTTGAAATGGGTTACCGATGGCAATAGCAAATTGTCCGACTCTCACCTTATCTGAATCTGCTAATGGAAGGATAGATAATTTTTTATCGGTATTAATCTTTAGGACTGCCACGTCAGTGATGATATCCGTTCCGATTAATTTTGCGTCATGAATGCTGCCATCTAATAATTTTACTTGGAATCTTTCTCCCCCGTGAACGATGTGGTCATTTGTTAGAATATAGCCATCCTCACGAAAAAAGAAGCCCGATCCAGATTTATTTAACCTTCTATCTGAATGTCCAACAACAATAGCAACAATAGCAGGTTTACTCTTTGCTGCTATGTCAACATAAGCATTTTCTATGGCACTTAGCAGCTCCAAATTGGTCGGTTGTTTGTTTTGGAATGCACAGGAAGAAAAAATGCCTAAAAGAATACTAATACTGAAGAACAGATATAACTTTTTATGCATATTAGGTCCTCTTGAATGTTATTAGATTAAGTGTCAATTTAGCATTTTTCATTACGGTTAGAAACGCTAAATTGACACCGCTATAAAATTCATGTAGGGTTTGAAGTCGTTTATTATGGTGGTGTCAGTTGACTTCTTGCAATTTGAGCGTTACTTTTTCTGTCCCCTGGATGCCTTTAATATCCAGAGTTATTTCTGATATGTCATTCTCATTTTCCAGGTACGTTTCAAGGGTATGAACATCTTGTGTTTTTTGTTCATTGACAGCAGTGATGAGTGCTCCACGTGGTATTTTTGCTTCGTAACTGGGAGAATTTCTCTTAACCTTTTCTACGATAAGACCTTGATCATCTTCATTCAAATATGCGTATCTTTGATAATTATCGTATTCAAGTTTTCGTGTGAATAAACCAATTTTCTTCCAAGAAACTGAATCAGTATTCACAGACCGACCAACTAATTCAGGTCGCATCTCATCAATAGTCAGATTGAGAGTGATTTCTTGTTCCTTTCGTAATACCTTGATTGGATATTGTTGCCCGATCTGACATTCCATAACATGCAGTTCAAAATCGTTCAAGCCTGCTACCCTTTCCCCATCAAATTCAACAATGATGTCATTCTGTTTTAACCCACACTGCGCTGCAGAAGTATTTCGTTTAACCCTTGTTAGTTTTATACCTTGTGCAACACTATGCATTTCAGCATCAATGTGTCCGCGAATTATCCTACCATGTGCTATCAGTTGATTACTAATTTTATTGGCAAGATCACATTCAACAGCTAAGGTTGAACCTTCACCTGGGTTTAAGGCAGTTACACCGATAACTTCACCTTGTATATTCAGTAAGGGACCCCCGCTACTGCCGGGGTTGATCCAAGCATCTGTTTGAATGTAGGTGTGATGATACTGATAAAGATTGTTTTTTTCGTGATAACAGCGGTTTTTTCCACCGACGATTCCAGCAGTCACTGTATACTTATATCCTTTTGGATCGCCAATCGCAATAGCAAATTGCCCGACACGGGTCTTTGTCGCATCCGAGAATTTGAGAACAGGAAGTGGTTTGAGTGTATCTATTTTCAAGACTGCTATATCAGTGTTTCGATCACCACCGATCAATCTTGCATCATGCCTTCTGCCATTAAACAAACTAACAGTAATCCTTTTTGATCCACGGACAACATGTTCGTTGGTTAGGATGTAGCCATCATTTCGAATAATAAAACCGGAGCCACCTCCCGATGTCTCTATGATCTTATCATCCTTTTTTTCATCTTTAATTACTTTTATACTGATAACCGCAGGTTTACTTTGTTCAACGATTTTAGATATTGCATTTTCAAAAGCACTTAATATTTCTATGTCGTTTGGTTGGTTTGTCTCTATTGATTGGTTTGCTAAAGATGTATATGAACTGATGATTGCAACGAATATCAGCATAATTGTAAAATGTAACGTTTTTATTTTCATTGTATTACCTCAAGGTTTGTTTTAATCGCTCTGTGGTAAAAATATTTGATTATTTTTTTATTTATTGAATATTGGACACATATTCAATGTTGGTTTAGGTTTTATTACATTTCTTGTGTATATTATATTAACAGATTTATTGAGATATGTCAATCAATTAAACAGGGTTAACAGGGTTATTTAGTTTTGGAATCTTTGTTGGTGAATGTTTCAATGTGTTTAAATTTTATCCGCGTCTCACCTGTACTACTCTACATGGTAGCAGCACTCTCCGAGTGCCGTCCGCTCTTATAATGTAAGATCAAACGTGAGTTTGATAAATCAGGTTTTTGGACTCTGTGCGGTTAGGAAACCGCACCATAAGCGTCAATTTAAGAACAGGTCTCTTGTGGTAGTTCCTTGTCTAACCTATTTCAAACTTCACACCTTTCGCACCGCTGGTGCTTTTGGATTTTGTTGTATTAGGTACTACACACCTTCCGCACCTCTGGTGCTGAGATATGCTTTGCTAAAGCCTCGGAGAGGCGAAAGGTGTATAGTAAACGTAGATCCTGCTAATAGCAAGCCCCAGCGGGGCGAAAGGTGTATCAGACCCACAAATGTTACGCACTAAATTGACGCATATGGTGCGGTTAGGAAACCGCACCTACCGTACTTATGAGAATAAGATTTTATAAAAAATAAAATTTATATATCTATTATCAAACTTACGTTAAGATCAATGGTTTTGCTCCTTTTAAAAACGTACACAAAAAGGCTGTTTTTCGTTTCTGTGTACGTTTTGATTTTTGGGGTTATACCAGTCTGGGTCTGGGTTTATAGGTGTGTACGAAACTTTTTGAAATTTTCATTTTGGTACGTTTTGTTTCCTTGGTTAAGGTCTGTTTTTATGTGGATATTTTTTGGGTGACGGGTGTCGGTTTTTGTTGTGAATGTGAGGTGTAAGCGGTTTTTGTGTTTCATAGTGGTAGTATTATAACAGGCATTGGAGAGTAATGGAAAGGATTTGGGAGTTTGGAACAATATGTTTCATGTATGTTTCGAGTAGTTTTCAGTTTTTAGTTTTCAGTGGTCAGTTTCAGTTGTCTGAACCAGGATTTACAGGATTACAAGATTTTCAGGATAGGAGATATGTATGCCAATATTCCTTGGCAAAAGTTAGCTCTCAATCCTTAACAAAGGAATATATACGCACTAACTCCTAATCCTGAAAATCCCGAAAATCTTGAAAATCCTGGTTCAGACACAAGATATGTATACATCTTTCGCACCTCTGATTCTTAAAAATAAAGGGTTGACTTATAATTGACACTAATATATAATTTAGTTATGCCTAAAATAATTTGTTGAGATGTTTAAAATTATGGCATATTTAACCTAAATCACGTGGTTTGTACCAACCATTTCCCGCAAGTATAGGATTCACACTTGTGTGTATCCTGCGGATAGGAAAGACAATGCTTACACAAGCAGCTGAGGACTACCTTAAGTCAATCTATAAGTTACAAGAGAAAGGTGGCAAAGTTTCAACTGGAATATTAGCAGAATTTCTTGACGTGAAACCTGCATCTGCCACTGGTATGATCAAGAAACTTAAAAGTATGAACCTTGTCATTCATCAACGTTATCAAGGTGTTACACTCACGGATGCTGGTAAAGCCGTTGCGCTTGAAATCATTAGACATCATCGTCTATTAGAACTTTATCTGAATAAAGCTCTTGGTGTGCCGTGGGATGGTGTTCATGAAGAAGCAGAGAAATTGGAACATGTTATCTCTGAAGACGTGGAAGCAAGAATGGACGAGTTTCTGGGATACCCAACTGCTGACCCACACGGTTCACCTATACCTGATAAGAACGGTGTTGTTCCTGAAATACAATCCATTCCCATGATTGATCTTCAAAATGGACAATCGTGTGTGGTTGCAGAGGTGAGTGATAATGATGCAGCGTTGCTGCGTCATCTGGGGAGTTTTAATCTCTATCCTGGTACAGCGTTCAGGGTGATAGAAGTTGCACCATTTGATGGTCCCTTTACTATTGATATTGCTGGACAACAAGCGGTGATTGGACGGGAAGTAGCGAAGAATATTTTTGTAAATAATGTAGAACCAATAGATACTGTGTAGGCGCGCATTGAATGCGCGCTAATTACCGATGAGGGTACCAATTATGAATGAAGAAAAAAAGATTAGACCTGATTCCAAAACTATCAAGACCTGGAGACACCATTTACAAGATGAAGTAGATGCAAGTTTCCTATATAGCGTATTTGCAGAGCTTGAACCGGACCCTGATCGGAAAGATATATTACTTGAGCTTGCTGATGTGGAAAGTCGACATGTGGCGCGTTGGGAAGAGATATTAACATCCTATGAAATAAAGATTAAGGAGCAACGTCCTACACTTAAAGCCAGATTCTGGTCTTGGTATGCACGAAAGTTTGGGAATACATTCCCGCTAAATCGGATGCTGGATGAAGAGGCGAGTGAGGTAAAAGACTACTTAAAGCTGCACAAAGATAGCATTTTGGAAGATGCCAAAGAAACCGCACTTATTCTTGCAAAAGAATCCGCAATGCATACGGAAAGTTTGCAAGAACTTACTGGCTCAAGTGAGGAACCGTGGCATAAAACCGAATCTGGTGGTATGTTGGGCAATATCGTATACGGTTTTAATGATGGATTGACAGCCAATTTCGGTTTAGTAGCAGGTGTAATCGCCGCTACAGAGAATCCGTCTACAATTCTGGTAACTGGCATTGTTGGAACAGTTGCGGATTCACTTTCAATGGGTGCATCTGGATACCTCGCTGCAAAAAGTGTACAGGAGGTATATGAGCATGAAATTGAAGTGGAAAAAGAGGAAATCCGTTTGATGCCTGACATTGAGGAGGATGAGTTGACACTCATTTACGCCTCCCGTGGTGTGCCAAAGGAGCACGCACGACTTCTCGCACAGGAAGTAATGCGTGACCCAGAAAGGGCATTAGAAGAAAAAATCCAGTCAGAACTTAAGATCGGTGAATCGCATACAACACCTATCAATGAGGGATGGATTACCGGACTTGCAACTGCTGTCGGTGCTTTTATTCCCGTTGCTCCTTTTCTGTTTACTTCAGGCTTTACCGCGATATCGATCTCCTTTAGTCTTGCGATGTTTTCACACTTTGCTGTCGGTGCCGCGCGAAGTCTTTTTACTGGGCGCGGTTTATTTCGAAGTGGAATTGATATGTTTGTCGTTGGTCTTGGAGTCGCTGGTGTGGGTTATGTTGTAGGTAAAATTTTAGAACACTTTTTCTTTGGAATTTGAAGTATGAATAGATTAATTATTTTATTTTTTTTAATACTTATCTTTACGAGTTACGGTTGTGATACAAAAAATGCACCCAGTCCTAATTCGGATGCAAATGTGCATGTTGTTGCTACGATTGGTATGGTAACTGATATTGTAAAAAATGTTGGTGGGGAAAATGTCCATGTAGAAGGTATGATGGGTCCTGGCGTTGATCCACACTTGTATAAACCTACTGCCAAAGATCTCCAACGACTTAATTCAGCGGATATTATCTTTTATAATGGATTGCATCTTGAATCAAAAATGGGAGATGTGCTTTCAAAAATGTCCGGTGATACCAAAACTGTTGCGGTAACAGATGGTATAGACAAAGCACTCTTATTATCACCACCGGAATTTGAAGGACAGTATGACCCTCATTTATGGTTTGACGTATCGCTTTGGATGAAAGCAGTGGAAAATGTACGCGACTCTCTTTGTAAGTTAGATCCTGATAACAAGACAGTTTATCAAACTAATGCGCAGCAATACCTCACAAAACTTATGGAACTACATCAATATGTCAAGATACAAGCTGAACGTGTGCCACAAGCACAACGGGTGCTTGTTACTGCCCATGATGCTTTTAATTACTTCGGAAAAGCATACGGTTTTGAAGTGAAAGGGTTGCAAGGCATAAGTACTGTTTCGGAAGCAGCGATATCTGATGTTCAGGAATTAGCAGCATTTATTGCAAAACGTCGTATTCCTGCTATCTTTGTAGAATCCTCTGTTCCTTCCCGAAGTCTTGAGGCAGTGAAAGCAGCAGTCAAAGCCAAAGGATATAATGTAGAGATTGGAGGAGAACTCTTTTCTGATGCTATGGGGCATGCTGGCACACCTGAAGGGACATATATCGGCATGGTGCGGCACAACATAGATACGATTGTAAAGGCATTGTTAGATGAAGCCATTTCCAATGAGGAAGACTAAATGCAGGCACTTGATTCAAAAGCCATTGAAGTAACCGATTTGACCGTCGCATATCAGGAGACACCTGTTTTGTGGGACATTGATCTTGATGTCCCTCCGGGTGTGCTTTTAGCGATTGTCGGTCCGAATGGTGCAGGAAAAACAACTTTGATCAAGGCTATTTTGGGGTTAGTTCGTCCAGCCGCTGGGAATGTGTTAATATACAATAAGCCTTATGCAACACAACGACGTATTGTTGGATATGTGCCACAACGTGGCAGCGTTGACTGGGATTTTCCGACAAATGTGCTTGATGTGGTTATGATGGGACGATATGGGGCACTTGGATGGATTAAGCGACCTGGAAGTCGTGATCGCGAACTGGCGATGCATGCTCTTGAAAAAGTTGGCATGGAGAATTATACGACACGACAGATTAGTCAACTCTCAGGTGGTCAACAGCAGCGCGTTTTCCTTGCACGTGCACTTGTTCAAGATGCAACAATCTATCTGATGGATGAACCATTTCAAGGTGTTGATGCTACCACCGAACGCGCAATCATTTCATTACTCCAAGAACTCCGTGAAAATGGTAAAACGGTTGTCGTTGTGCACCATGACTTGCAAACTGTTACCGATTACTTTGATTGGGTAACACTATTGAACATCCGTAGAATTGCGAGCGGTCCTGTTAAGGACACATTCACTTCTGAAAATTTGCGTGAGACTTACGGTGGTCGTATTGCATTCATGAAAAACCGATAATTGTTGTAGATACACGCTGTAAGTAATCAATCACATTGACATACCATCACAGACACTATGGATAATTTTCTGTTCCTAACTCGATTAGATTATACACTGATAGTTGTAACATTGGGTGCTGCGCTGCTTGGAACAGTTAGCGGAGCACTTGGTACTTATGCCGTATTGCGTCGACAAAGTCTTCTCGGTGATGCTATCTCTCATGCAGCATTACCCGGTATAGCAATTGCGTTTTTGCTAACGGGAAGCAAGACTCCCTTGATTCTTGTTCTTGGTGCAGCAGTTGCAGGTTGGTTAGGTGCACTCGCTATTATAAGCATTGTGAGATTGACGCGTATTAAATATGATAGTGCACTTGCCCTTGTTCTATCTACCTTTTTTGGCTTCGGGTTAGTATTGTATTCACTGATACAACGTAGCGGAAATGCAAATCAAGCAGGATTAGATACCTTTATCTTTGGACAAGCAGCGACAATTTTAAAACGTGATGTCATAACTATTGGTATACTCGGTGGAATTGCACTCATAATTATGCTTATTTTATGGAAAGAGTTGAAACTACTTATTTTTGATGAAGGGTTCGCTGCATCTCTCGGTTTTCCTACCCGTTTGCTCGATATTTTGCTGACGAGTCTACTGGTTATTGCAATTGTTCTTGGTCTACAAGCGGTAGGTGCGGTGTTGATGAGTGCGATGTTAGTTGCTCCTGCAGTTGCTGCGCGTCAATGGACAAACAGGCTTAACTTGATGGTGTTTCTGGCTGCTGTTTTCGGGGCATTTGCTGGGGTGAGTGGGACAATTATCAGTAGCAGTACAACTGGTCTGCCTACAGGACCAATGATTATCCTTTGTGCGACTTTATTTGTAGGTCTTTCAATTGCATTTGCCCCTAATCGTGGGTTAATTTGGGATAGCATTAGACAACATAAAAATAGACGTAGCCTAAAGATTGCCGTGGGTCGTTTGATGGAAGGACCTCAGCAGGAAAGCGAATAAAATCAATGCCAATTGGGAATCTTGACATTATACTCATTGCTGTTACGACAGCATCAGCCTGTGCTTTGCCCGGTGTATTCTTGGTACTACGTCGTATGACCTTGATGAGTGATGCGATTAGTCATGCTATTTTGCCCGGTATTGTTCTCGCCTTTTTTCTTACGCATAGTCTTTCATCACCGTTACTGATTCTCGCTGCGGGGGCAACTGGTGTACTCACTGTTGTATTCGTTGAGTTGTTGCAAAAAACAAAACTTGTAAAAGAGGACGCTGCAATTGGATTAACATTCCCTGCCCTATTCAGTATTGGCGTGATTCTCATCTCAAGGTACGCCAGTAATATCCATTTGGATATAGATGCTGTCCTTCTCGGTGAACTGGCTTATGCTCCGCTTAATCGCTTAGAGGTGTTCATTGCCGATCTAAATCCTCTGTTATTATATGTCATTTTGCATATCCAAGTTCAACTACAAGGTTATTTTTCCTTCAGTTTTGATCTTGGTCCAATGTCTCTATATGTAATGGGTGTTTTACTGGTTTTGAACCTCGCCTTTATTATGATTTTCTATAAGGAATTGAAGTTAGCAACATTTGATGCAAGTTTAGCTGCGACGTTGGGTTTATCACCTGTCCTTATTCATTACGGATTGATGACGTTAGTTTCAATGACGACTGTGGGTGCTTTTGATGCAGTAGGATCAATTTTAGTTGTCGCATTAATAGTCGGTCCGCCTGCAACTGCCTACCTTATGACCGACAATTTAACACGCATGCTAATTCTAAGTGTTGTGATAGGGTGTGTGAACGCAGTAATTGGCTATTGGTTCGCGTATATATCTAATGTCTCAATTGCAGGGGCAATTGCATCTATGACTTTTATTGTTTTTGTTTTGGTATTTTTGATAGTGCCGAATCGGGGGTTAATCGCAATTACCCGCCGACATATCCGTCAAAAATGGGAATTCGCGCAAACAATGTTGGTGATACATCTCTTTAATCATGAAGGACTTCCTGAGGCAGAAGCGGAATCAGAAGTAGCACATCTGCATGAACATCTCCAGTGGGAACCAACATTTGCATCGCGGGTAGTCAGATATGCGCTAAACAACCGATATGTTTCTCAGAAAGCAGCCCAACTTATCCTGACCGATAGAGGACGCACCATTGCACAACAGGCACTTGTACAATAATTTTGTAGAAGTGTTGTAACTGTTGAATAACCGCAAACAGGAAACTAAGTCCTCCTGCGATTTACCAGAGCCATTCAGTTTTCAAATAAAATCCTCCGCAGTAGAATCAACCTCTTATCCTGAAAATCCTGATTTAGAAAAAACACCAATTTTCCAAATCCACATAAAACATATTGGATATATATTGTTCCACTCTCTTAATAACCTATCCTCCACAACTCATTATCCGTTAAACTATAACATCATTTCGAAATGAAAACTATTTATTAAATCAAAAAACCCGTTCGTAGTCGCGCAATTCATTGCGCCTCGGACATTCCGCAGGGGCAAGGTCATGAAGATTAAAAAATAAATTAGGTAATTTGGACCTAAACCCGGTAGGCGGGGAATGCCAAAAGGCATTCATACCCAGAGAACGCCAAAAGACGATAGATGCCTATAGGCATGTGGCGTTGATTCTGTTCATACCGTTGATTTCTTGATTTGGCGGTTTCCTAACCGCACTGGACTTTAATGTAATATTATTATCTAAATACTAACGACTGAATATGAAAAAATACTGAAATTGAAAAACGAACCAAAATGAAAATTTCAAAAAAAAT
Source organism: Candidatus Poribacteria bacterium (assembly GCA_022825665.1). Taxonomy (GTDB): domain Bacteria; phylum Poribacteria; class WGA-4E; order WGA-4E; family WGA-3G; genus MSPOR6. The sequence continues at coordinate 137,201 of JAJDWI010000010.1, read as the reverse complement.
CGTACCACCCTATAAACCCAGTTTCATACTGGTATAAACCCGAATCTCAAAACGAACCAAAAACCGAAAAACAGCCTTTTTTGGTACGTTTTTTTCGAAGCAATTTTATTCATAATAGGACATCTATTCTGAGAAAGCACATGTATTTGAGAAAAAACTAATCCTGAAAATCCTGGTTCAAAAAATGCAAAAATAAAAATCAAAAATCGCTCCTACAGAAGAAGGATTAATATTGATAACTGGAGGTACTTTGCGATATACCAGGGTTATTTAGTTTTAGGCATTTTGGTTGTTTTTTATCACAAACGTTATTGTTTTTGAATTAGCAGATATAGCGTGATTTTTCGCGCTATATCTGCTATATTTCACCTTAAAAACTTACACCATTTTGAGGTGAAAAATGACAAGAAAACCATCTTGCCACTTGATAGATATGTTAGCAGAAGTGCCGACCTCGCAACAATAAAGGAAAACGACATCCATTGAAGTCAATCCTCGCACTTATCGTTATCGGTCTTATGTTGTGCTCCCTGTCAAAAACAACCACCTCGACCTTTACGATGATATACAAAAACTTTTTCAAGGCGTTCCTGATACACTTTCTGAGAACACGACACATCCTCTATTGGGAGACCCTATTTACACGCACGAAACTTATGAAAAATCACATGGGAGAGTTGAGACAAGGTGTATCAAAGCAAGCACAAGTCTCAACGCATATCTGGACTGGCCAGGGATAGCACAGGTGATCCAATATCGTTATATTCACAAAAACCCAAACACAGCAGAAGAAAAAACTAAAGTCAGCTATGGTATAACAAGTCTGACACCCGAAGAAGCCTCTGCACAACACTTACTTGAACTACGCCGTGGGCATTGGGCAATAGAAAACAAGTCGCATTGGATGCGCGATACTCAACTCGGAGAAGCCGCATCCTCTGTCCGATGTGGTGCTATTCCGCAGGTTATGGCTGCTTTGCGAAATGCAGCATTAGCAGTATTGAGATTTGCTGGAGTTACAAGTATAGTTGATAAGATAAAATATTATGTTTCAAAACCCTTACTCGCAGTTAACTTGATAATTGAGTGTTTTTAAAACTAAATAACCCTGCACATCCTAACTTGACAAGTTAGCAAAAATAAGGTAAGTTAATAATGTGAAGAACGCAACGGTATTGTCTATTATTAACGTGAGTTCAATAATTAAATCCAATTACCACTGTAGGTTAGGTTGAGTCTTTTGCAATAGTTCCTTGGTCCGACTGATTTTATACTATACACCTTCTGCACCGTTGTGCTGAGATAAGTTATGCTAAAGCCTCGGAGAGGCGACAGGTGTATCAGATGCACTAAATTGGTGCTTATGGTTGAGGGACGAAACACAACCTATGGAGATATTAGTGTTGATTTATCGAACTCACCTTATTTTTATTACTTCGCTGTAGGAGTTAATATACTTTGAGAGCACTTGTCATAAAATTATTACCTGACAAACGGCGCGAAAAAGGACTCGTCACCGATTGGAAAGAACCTGCACCACCTGTTCGAAATGAGGTGTTGTGTGAAGCAGTCTTTACAGGATTAACAAACGGCACTGAACGTAATCAACTCATAGGTGGTAACTACGCACCATCAGATGAAAATCTACCCAGTGGAGGTGGATATCAAAACGTAGGACGTGTTATTGAAACAGGACCTGATGTAACACAACTTCAGGTGGATGACCTCATTTACGCAAGCGTTGATCATGTTGAACGTTTTACTATTCAGGAAAACGGGTTACTGTTGAAATTACCCGACGGCGTTGATCCTGCTGAAGCAGCATTATTCGGTATTTCGGGTGTAGCGATGCACTGCTGTCGTAGAGTTGATCCGCGTATCGGAGAAAAAGTCCTCATTGTCGGTCAAGGATGTATCGGTATGTTTGCCGCACAGATTGCAAATGCAATGGGAGCACGCGTTTCCGTGTGTGACATTGATGAATCCCGATTAGAACAAGTACGCCAACTCGGTGTAGCAGAACATGTTTTCAACACAAGCGGTGATGGTTGGAATAGGCAAATTGGAGAAGGTGTTTATGATGCTGTAATGGATTTCGCTGGTGCAGTAGATATGGTCACCCCGATGATACGTGCATGCAAAACGCGTGGAAGGCTGCTCTTAGTCGCTGGTAGATTTGATGTTAACTATACCTTCAACGTAGGTCAATTTAAGGAGGTTAGTATACTCCACTGCAGTCATTTTACACGCGACGATCTGGATAATCTATGTCGTCTTCTTCAGCAGGGATCTGTCAACATCGCACCTCTAATTCGCCACCGGGTAAACGTCAACGATGCATCACAGATATACAACTGGCTCCGAGATGAACCGATGCGTTTGCTTGGAACTGTTTTTGAATGGTAAAATAACTGTTACATGTAGAACATTATAGTTCTTGCTAAGTCCTACATCATTAATTATCCTTAACACACGGATCACGAATACAATCACATTTTCATATAGGAGATTTTATGTCAGACGTAAGATTAGGTTTCATCGGTACAGGTGGCAACATGAATCGTCACTTGCGGGAATTAACCCAAATTGGCGGCAACACGTTCATCGCTTTCTGTGATATTGTAGTTGAAAAAGCAGAACGTGCCGTTGAGCAATATGGTGGTAAAGCATACTCGGATTATAACGAAATGCTTGCAAAAGAGGAATTGGATGCAGTCTACATTTCAATTCCACCGTTTGCACACGGTGCACCTGATAAGGCTGTTGTTGCAGCAGGACTCCCGATGTTCGTTGAAAAACCTGTCCACATGGATGCCGACGATGCAATGGAGATCGCTGCACAAATTGAGGACAAAGGTATCATAACTGCTTGTGGTTATCAGGAACGTTATCTGGATATTATTGACAAAGCGCAAGAACTACTTGCTTCACGGCGCGTTGGGTTTTTCATGGGATACTGGATGGGTGGCATGCCCGGTGGATGGTGGCGTGACAAGGCAAAATCTGGTGGGCAACTCATGGAACAGACGACACACGAATTCGACATGGCTCGCTACCTGTTCGGTGAAGTCAATACCGTCTATGCTGTCGCAAGATACGATCTGATTCCTGATACTGATTACGATATTGAAGAAGCGTCTGCAGTTTCTTTGCAATTTGAGAGTGGAGTATTTGGCATTATGTTCTCTGCCTGCTTTACAACGAAAGGACTCCGCCGTTCTGGATTAGATATCTTTTGTGAAGATGGTTCACTCGAATACCATCTACGGAGGGCACTGGTCTTGTCTACTGGTGAAGAGACAGAACGATGGGAACCTAAAAATAACTGTACAATTGACATGGATAGCACTTTCATTGATGCAGTCCGATCAGGTGATGGTAGTGCAATACGGTCTCCGTATGCTGATGCCGCGAAAACCGCAATATTATCTATCGCAGCGAATCAATCTTTGGAAACTGGTGATCCGATACATCTGACGTAGACACAAATTACTGTTGGAATACAAATGTCAACTCAAGTTACTCTTCCCATAACAGGAATGCATTGTGAAAACTGTGCAATCACTATTACCCGAAATCTCACAGAGATGGAGGGTATTCTTGCTGCAGATGTCAGCATTGCAACAGAGCAGGCGGCAGTAACCTATAATTCGTCTGCGCTTAGTGAAGACACGATCATTGACAAAATTCGATCCCTCGGATTTGACGTTGTTGATGCTGATTCTGAAGCAACCGCACGTGCTGAAGAACTTAACCGACAAAAGGTGCAGTTCACTGTTGGCTTACTTTTTACACTCCCACTATTCATACTCAGCATGGGTAGAGATATGGATGTAATCGGTGCGTGGGCACATGGAACTTGGGTCAACTGGGTAATGTTTGCCCTGGCACTTCCAGTGCAACTCTATGTCGGTTGGGACTATTACGTCGGTAGTGCAAAGTCGTTGCGTAATCGCACAGCCAATATGGATGTCCTTGTCGCAATGGGTTCGTCTGTTGCGTTTCTCTATAGCGTTATGGTCATGTGTGCGCCTATAATTAACCTACAAGGTATCGGAACACATGTATATTTTGAAACGGCTGCAGTCATCATCACGCTCATAAAACTGGGTAAATTCTTAGAGGCACGTGCCAAAGGACAAACAAGTGCTGCACTCAAAAAACTGATGCGACTCTCTCCAAAAACAGCGTGTGTCTTAATGTATGGAGAGGAACAAAATATCCCAATTGAACAGGTAGTCGTGGGGGATTTACTCCTCGTGCGTCCAGGAGAAAGTATTCCCGTTGATGGTGTCGTGACTGAAGGTTCAAGTGCTGTTGATGAAAGTCTGTTCACCGGGGAAAGCGTCCCTGTTGATAAGACTGTAAACGACACAGTAGCAAGTGCCACGATAAATAAAAGCGGAATGCTAACTATTGAGGCAACGCGCGTTGGTTCTGAGACATCACTTGCAAGACTTGTACAGTTGGTTCAGGCGACGCAGCAGAGCAAAGCACCAATTCAACGTACTGCAGATGCAGTCGCAAGTGTTTTTGTTCCTGTCGTATTGGGCATCTCTATTTTGACGTTCCTCGTGTGGTGGTTTCTCATTGGAGAAGGATTTACGCCTGCGATGCTCCGATTGGTCGCAGTGTTGGTTATTGCGTGTCCATGTGCCTTAGGACTTGCTACACCGACGGCAATTATGGTCAGCACTGGGATAGGCGCACATCGCGGTATCCTGTTTAGGAACAGTGAGGCGTTAGAACATGTTGGTGCATTGTCTCGAATTGTTCTTGATAAAACTGGCACATTAACACAAGGACAACTGACAGTGACTGACATTATTGTAGATGATGGAGATGAGAATCGATTGCTTCAATTGGCAGCTTCCGCGGAACGGGGCAGCGAACATCCCATCGGTAAAGCGATTGTAATTACTGCCAATGAACGAGAAATTGAGACTACCGTTCCAACAGAATTCACTGCCGTTGCTGGCAACGGTATCATCGCACAACTTGAAGAGAAAAACATAATTATTGGTAACTTGTCCCTTATGGAACAACACGAAATATCGGTAAGTGATTTTGAAAGAGACGCAGAACGGCTACAATCAGAAGCTAAAACAGTGTTGTGGGTTGCCATAGATTCAAAAATTAGTGGACTTATTGCAGTCGCGGATACGGTCAAATCGGGGGCAAACACTGCTGTAGCTGAACTCCGACAACTCGGATGTCAAGTTTCAATGATGACTGGAGACAATCAAAACACAGCAAATGCAATCGCAAAAACCGTTGGGATTACCGATGTTATGGCGGAACTGCTTCCTGAAGATAAAGCAGCTGCGGTAAAAAAAGCACAGGAAGAAACAGCTGGCTTCGTGGCGATGGTGGGAGACGGTATCAACGACGCACCTGCATTAGCACAAGCTGATGTCGGAATGGCACTCGGAACGGGTACTGATATTGCTATGGAAACAGCCGATTTGACCTTAATGCATGGAGAACTTCGCGCTATTCCTGATGCTATCCGTCTTAGTCGTGCCACGCTCCGCACGATTAAACAGAATCTTTTTTGGGCATTTTTCTATAATGTGTTGTTGATACCAGTTGCAGCGGGTGTATTGTTTCCGTTTGAATTCCTACCGTCAATGTTCCGTCAGTTGCATCCAATGCTTGCAGCGTTTGCAATGGCGTTTAGTAGTGTGTCTGTTGTTCTAAATAGTCTGCGGTTACAGAGACAGAAAACACATTTTTAAAAAGGAGTTTGATATGAAACATATAATGTTGACCCTCACAGTTCTAATGTTTTTACTAACCAGCATAACTGAAATTGGATACGCACAAAACACACCCAATGCAGTAAAGCAATCACTAAATTCTATTGTCGCAATAGACATAGATAATTCACAAAGTAAAACATTTTCACGTGGATTAGGGTTTTTCGTTTCCGATAGTCAAGTGGTAACCCATATTTCCAACCTAAAAGACTATACTCCTTTACCAAAGGGTGTTGATGTTTATGTTAAACTCGTTGGCAAAAGAATAAGATATCGTATTAATGGTATCTCAGTTCCCAATAAAATCTACAATTTAGTACTCTTGAATGTCTCAATTCCCAGTGCCAACCCCCTTCCAATCAGCAATAAAACACATCATAGTGGAACAGTCTATTCTGTTAGCGATCCTTCAAAACCTGTGTTAGAAAAAGGCATTGTAAAGGGCAACTCAAAAAACGGTATGTATATTCGGGTTTCTAATGAGATTTCTCAGAAGAATATTGGCGGACCCTTACTCAATAGCAAAGGTGAAGTAATAGGGATTTTTATGGAATTTACTGAGTTAAATACTGGATTTGTATACGATGATGGAAACTTAGTCATCTCTCGCGGAAAGAGTAAGGATAACATGGCAATCCAAATAACAAAAAGTCCCAGCGGAATAAGAATTAGTGATAATAATATCAAAATAGATGGCAGTTCCTTTGCAGTATCCTCAAATATTATAAAAAAACTAATAGAATTTTCAAAAATCGATTCTGACAATTCTCATTTACTGGGGAACAAAACAGAACAGCGGAAATCAGACTCAAACAGGATTGAAAAAACTTTCGATATAAATGCTGGTGGACAATTAACTATTGATACGGAAATTGGTGATATTGACGTACAATCAGTTGCACAAGACGTGGCAAAAGTGATAATTATTAAAGATGCCAGAAATGACTTAGTATTTTCTCAAGAGACACTTGACGATTTTAAGGTGACATTCAATAAAAAAGGACCCGATCTAACCATTAAAGGTGAATTTGAGAAAGGTCGAAACTACTGGCTTAGTCAACTGCATGATTTGAAAATTCGCTTTCAGGTAACGGTGCCTCAACAATACGATGTTGACTTAAGCACACAGTCAGGTGATCTTTCCATAGAAGGTGTTACTGGAAAGGTATATACACAAAGTTCTGCTGGTGACGTAATAGTTAAGAATGTAGTGGGGACAGTTAACACTCAAACCTCGTCAGGTGATTTACGACTTGTCAAAGTTAAAGGTCCTATCTTCGGCAGATCTTCTGCTGGTGATATCGCTTTGGAAAGTTGCCAAGGTAAAGTTGATGTAAAAACTTCATCAGGGGATATCCGCGCAGAAACCTTAACCCAACCTAAACAGGAATGGAAATTGCAGTCATCTGATGGTGATATAGTTTTCGTTCTCCCTTCTATACTTGCAGCAACGATAGACGCACGAACAAGTGCAGGAAAGGTATCTACAGATTTCTTAGTACAAGGAAATGATATTAGAAAAAATAGGATACGTGGAACCATCAAAGGAGGAGGAAAACTGCTGAAATTGCGTACATCCGCAGGAGATATCCGATTGAAAGCAGGTAGAAATTGATAGATAGATTGTCTAAACTCAATCCGTTTTCAATACTTGAGTTTGGTAGGGATAATAGTCGGTGGATTTGTTTATTACGGTAAATAACCTATCCGTAAAGGGACATTACCTCCAACACTTGTTCCACCGTAATCCCATCAATCACAGCACAGCTGCCAGCACCGCAACCTCCAGGATTCCGTCCGGGATGACACGGATTACACCCTAAATTCATTCCACTCTGCACTACCTTATGTTTATCTCCGTAAGGACCGCTACGAATGTGATTCGTTGACCCAAAAAGCGCAACGACAGGCGTTCCCACAGCAGCAGCAATGTGCATCGGTCCCGTATCGTTACCTATGTAGACATCACAGGCAGCAATCAATGCTGCTACCTCTCGTAAATTCGGTGTGTTGATAAGAATCGGAGGGTTGCTCATCTTTTCCGCAACCTGTGCTTGAAGTTTTCGTTCATTTGGACCTGTGAATAGTAAAACTGAGGCGTTCTGTTCTCTCTGCAAATTGTTTGAAAGTTGTGCATACTTTTCTGCATGCCATAACTTGTACTCCCAATTTCCACCGGGGTGAATGCCGATAAGCAACCTTTCTGACTTAACACCTGATTCCTTAAGAAAACGGTTAGCCGTAACCTGTTCAGTCTCAGTCAATTGTAGTTGAGGATGAGCATCTGTCGTATCAATTCCGTGCCTGCTCAGAACTTCAAGATATCGGGTAACAGCATGCCGTTCCCTTTCCCCACGCGCCAATCCCCAATGTTCCGCACCGATACATCTCGCTATGAAGCTATCCCGTAGATTTACAACAAGGTCATATTTCTCACGACGTAATGATTTGATAAGTTTTATCCGTCCGTTGAATCCTGCATGTTCACCTCGGTTGTCGTAAACAAGGATAGTATCAATTTGGGGATCCTTGGCAAGAAGATTATAAGGACTCGGACCAGTCAGGAAGGTAATATGGGTATCTGAGTAATGTGATCGTAGGGGTTGGATAACGGTGGTGGAAAGAACTGCATCACCGATAAAACTGAAACTGAAAACAAGGATCTTTTTCATTGCTCAGAAATAGGATAAGATTCTATCAGATTTACCGCTGTAGTTAAACCATCTTCAGATTCCATCTGACTACCGATTTTCTTTGCTTGGTCAGTCATTGAAGGAGTTTCTAATACTTTCTCAATCCGTTGGGCAAGACGTTCAGGAGTGAGTTTACGTCGAGGTAGACTCTTCGGTGCAACACCCAAGTCATAAAGTAACTTTCCCCAATAGAATTGATCCGAGATATGTGGCACAACGACTGATGGCACTTTGGCACGACAAACTGATGCTGTTGTACCAGCACCACCGTGATGCACAACGCAACGCGCCTGCGGAAATAACCACCGATGTGGCACATATTCTGTGCAATAAATATTTGGTATCATATCTTGTGTGCCTAACAAACCCCAACCTGCTTGGATAATTGCACGTTGATCTATCATTCTGATAGCGTCAATCAGGATTTCCGTTGTTTTTTTCCCATCACTTCCTCCCATCGACCCAAACGTAATAACGATAGGTGGGGTGCCGTCTGCTAAAAATTCCGTGAGTTCTGTTGGTGGTTTGTAATCGGGTTGTGCAAGATGCCAAATACCTGTATATTTATGGTTTGGTGTTAAATTAGCAGGAGGACATATAGATGGGGATGCAGCAATGAGATTCATATATGGTGAATAAATTTCGTCAGAAGCCATAAAAGCCCTCGGTTTCCCACCGATAGAGACGATAAACTGATTGAAAAGCGGATCAACAGAATATTTGAGCCTTAACCTTACCAACCACCATACGAGGCTGTTGAACGTCCGATTCCAATTAGGAAACGGATATGGTGGATTATCTGGCGTCTTTATAAAACCAGGACAATATGTTACAGTATGCCACGGAATACCATTCTTGATGGCAGCTTCTTGTGCGGGAATGTCTACGGAATGGCATATTACTAAGTCATATCCTTTCATCGCTTCAAGGCAGTCGTAATGCCACTTTTCTCCGCGACGCAGAATCCCTTCCTTAGCTATGAACAGGAGTGTAGCCATAGGATCGCGCATCGCAATCATTGTGTCCATAGTTTTGTGAAATTCATCTAACACAAAAGCGTTCCCTACTTCATAAAAGTCTGCTCCTATCTGAGTAATCTTCTCCTGGTAGATGGATGGAGCACATACGCGTATCTGATGTTCTCTCTCAATCAAACATTCAGCCAGTGCCAAAAGAGGATAGACATCCCCAGTTGTACCCCAAGCTGCAATAGCAATTTTCATTTTTGACTCGTTTCTATGGTCATAGTTGTTGTCTTCCAAACCATTTCAATTGGTAGTTTCTTAGTGCATTCCCAACCGATTTTACACTTGTGTGCACTACAGGGCCAGCACGGCATATCTCTACGGACGACAGTTGCGTTTTCACTCATAGGTTGCCATGCAACATGGTCAGTTGGACCAAAAATTGCAGTCGTTGGAATATTCAGTGCAGCGGCAAGGTGCATAGGACCTGAATCATTACACACAAACATGTCACAACATGATAACATTGCACCCAACCCACGAATTGTCTCTGGTGCGTAAACAGTTGAATCTGACTGCATTGACTCCTGTATATTGTCAGTCAGTTCTACTTCCTCTGGACCGTGAAAGAACAGAATTGTTGCGTTGTATTGTTGAACGAGCCTGTCTGCAAGTTCGGCATACTGCTTTTCGGGCCACCGTTTGTCAAAAGAACTCCCGCCGGGGTGCATACCAACAAGAAATGTTCCATTGCTGACACCTAAAGACTCAAGACAGGTTTCTGCTGTCCTAATCTCATCAGGTTTTAGGTTGAAAACAAGCTCTCGTGTGCTTTTCCCCTGACAAATTAACCGCACTAAGTCAAGGTTTCTGTCTACCTCATGAGTTTCACCTTTTCGGTATCTTCCTCGCCACACATGCGTTAACGTTGATTTAAACCTTTTTTGATAGCGACCTAAGCGGTAGGTAGCACCTGAAAGATACGCAAAAAAATTGGACAATGTAGAAGTCTGCATTGCCACAACGAGATCATACTTTTCCCCGCGTATACCGCGCAAAAAATAAAGTTGTTCCAATAATTTACGATGTTTCCCCTGTCGATCAAATTCTATCACTTTATCAACATCAGGATTACCAGCTAATATAGGTGCATTGAGTGAACTTGCTAATACCGTTATTTCTGCTGATAGATAGTTCTGACGCAATAGAGCAATTGCTGGTGTTGAGTTCAGCAAATCGCCAATACCATCGGTGCGGATGATAAGTATCTTATCAATGTCACGGAGTAACTTTCCGTTCTGGGAACTACTCAAAGACATATCTTTTCCTTCAGCAGTGAGATAGAACTAACGGTAATTATAACACAATGGAGGGATAAAGACAATCACTCAGATGACATTAATATTTTCAGAGGACTTGCATAATGTAAATAAACAATGCTATAATGTGTCATAATGATAGACTTTATGTAATGAGATGAAAGTGAAGATGTTATTATATGAAACAGATATTGACAATTGCAGGCTCAGATTCAGGAGGTGGTGCCGGCATACAAGCGGATATAAAAGCGATTTCTGCCAACGGTGGTTTCGCTATGTCCGCGATTACTTCCGTAACTGCACAGAATACAGTCACAGTCACCGATGCTTTTGATCTACCAATACAACTTATTGAAGCACAACTGGATGCAGTTTTTACTGATTTTGACGTTGCCAGCGTCAAAACAGGTATGCTCTCATCGTCTTCAATTGTTGAAACAGTAGCGAGAAAACTACGTGAATATGCCCCAAAATCAATCGTGGTTGATCCAGTGATGATATCTAAAAGCAAGTTCCCTCTCTTAAAAGCCGAAGCTATCAATAGCCTCAGATATACGTTAATTCCGCTTGCAACGGTAATTACGCCTAACGTATATGAAGCAGAATTGCTTGCAGAACAAGATATTCGTACCACAGAAGACGCGAAAACTGCTGCGAAAAAAATAGCTGAACTTGGGTGTCATTCAGTACTTGTAAAAGGAGGACATCTTGGTGAGAAAAAGGCTATAGATGTTCTTTATTGTGACGAGGACTGGTCCTATTTTGATGCTGAACGTATTGACACAGAAAATACGCACGGAACAGGGTGTACATACTCAGCAGCAATTGCAACCCATCTGGCACATGGAAAGGATTTAATTGAAGCAATACAGGTTTCAAAAGCATATATAACAAATGCTATACAACACGGATTAAACATCGGTAATGGACAAGGACCAACAAATCATTTCTATTTTTTGGAATAATTTAAAGTGGTTTTCTACCTGAAAAACCACTCTCTACCTCATGCCAATAACGGATCTCCCTTTCACCATATCGCCAACAGAGATATACCTCTTTACCATCACGTATATGAGGAAAATCTATTAATGCGGGATTAAGTCCTTTCAGGTGGCAACCACGACGTTCAATTCCAGCAACAATCTCTCTGAACTGTTCACCGATTTGCATAAGTTGTAAAGCATTTTTGTGACCTCCGTTGTAAGGCACAACTTCGAAAAATGGTGTGAGTTCAGCGTGCAGTTTTTCTATTTGATCCTTCAGTTCCATTAGTGTTGAAATGTCCCTAATTAACTCTGGAATACATTCGTTCGCTTCTTCAACAGTATAAAATCTTTTATCTTGCATGTATATATCTCCTTTGTTCATATAAGAATTTATACGAATTCATAGAAGATGTCAAGCATCTAATTTCAGATAGTAATATGTTATAAAAAATGTCTTAAAAGTAGTAGGCACACTTCGTGTGCCGTGAACAACTACGATTAACCTTATATGGAAGCAATTGAAACAAAATCTGCTGCAGAGCAGAATCATAATGTCACCCGTGCTGCAGGAATCGTCAGCATCGCAGTGATGGGGTCTCGGTTATTGGGACTTGCCCGCGAAATAGTGATATTTAACTATTTCCCAACGAAACTTGGCGCGAGTGCTTTTCACCTTGCTTTCCGGATACCAAATTTCCTACGTGATATGTTTGGTGAGGGAATTCTAAGTAAGGCATTTATTACGACTTTTCTTGCTACTGAAGCCGAAGATGGAGAGGAAGCAGCATGGAATCTTTCTAATCGCATATTCAATCTAACAATCGTTGTGTTAGTATGTATTATCCTAATGGGTATTGTTTTTTCACCGAATATCGTTGATATATTAGCACGCGACAACTTTGACGAGACATTAGATAGTAGTAAACATTACGGGTTTGATACGAAGGTAGAACTTACCGTTTATCTGACACAACTGATGTTCCCATATCTGCTTTTTGTATCTCTCGCTGCAACAGCGATGGGATTATTAAACAGTAAAGGCAAATTTGGTATTCCTGCAAGTGCATCTACCTTATTTAATTTCAGTTCAATTGTAATTGGTATTAGTGGTTACTATGTATGTCAAAAAATTGGTATGCACCCTACAACAGGTATGGCAGTTGGAGTCGTTGTTGGTGGAATAGCACAGTTCATGATTCAGGTCCCATCAATGTATCGAGTCGGATTTCGATACAAACCACTATTGAGTTTAAATGATACAAGAGTGCGTGAGGTACTGCGGTTAATTGGACCCGCGATCTTAGGTGTCGCAGCAGTTCAGATCAATCAACTTACTAATACCTGGTTTCTTACATCTGATGATGAATGGCTCCCGTGGATTCAAGGTGCATATCGCATCATGCATCTACCGATTGGTATATTCGGTGTAGCGATTTCAACCGCAGCCTTACCACAATTAGCAAAGTTCGCAAACGCGGGGGAAACGGAACAGTTTCGTGATGCACTCTCGTATGCTGTCCGGCTGATGTTAACAGTGATTGTGCCTGCATCGATCGGTTTGATGTTGTTATCAACCCCTATTTGTCGTCTTCTCTATGAACGTGGTGCATTTATTGAATCAGATACAGTTGCTACGGGTGGAGTATTGTTCGTCTACGCATTTGGTCTGTGTGGGTTTTCCGCTCTCAAGATTGTTACAGACGGATTTTATGCATACAAAGACATTCGCGCCCCTGTTATTGTCAGTCTGTGCGGTGTAGTACTAAACATCTGTCTCAATTATATCTTTATCTTTCAAGAACTTATTTTGGATCCACGCGCCGTGGTATTCTCAACTGTGTTTACTGTAACACTTAATAGCGGGGTTTTGTTGCTACTGCTTCGACGCAAAGTTGGACGCTTAGGACTAAAATCTGTTGTTCCGTTAGCAAAAAAAATCGCAATTGCATCTGTAGTGATGGGGGTTGTGTGTTGGGTTACAAATGGGTTTATCGAACAGGATTTACTCGGAACTGAGGGTATTATTCAACGGAGCGTTAATGTATTTGTACCGATTGCTTTCAGTTTGTTGGTGCTTGTGGGAATGTACAAGGTATTGAAGGTCGCAGAGTTTGATGATATATTGAATATATTTAAACGGAGATTCCATAATTAAGAAATTGGAAAGGAGATATATGCTAACAAAACGAATTATCCCATGTTTAGATGTTCGTGCTGGCAAAGTTACCAAAGGCATTGCTTTCAAGGGTAATGTAGATGTCGGGGATCCAGTTGAGATGGCACGGTTTTATTATGATAGCGGTGCTGATGAACTCGTCTTTTACGACATCACTGCCAGTAACGAACGGCGCGATATTATGATTGATGTCGTATCTGCTGTTGCATCAGAAATATTCATCCCGTTTTCTGTCGGAGGAGGTTTACGTACGCTTGAAGATATGCGACGTGTCCTGCTTGCAGGTGCAGAAAAAGTAAGTATAGATTCTGGTGCAGTGCGTAATCCTGATATAATCTCTGAAGGTGCGCGAGCATTCGGAAGTCAGTGTGTCGTTTTGAGCATGCAGGTGAAAAAAGTGTCTAAGAGCGAACACATCCCAAGTGGATATGAAATCTATATAGATGGTGGACGCAAACCAGTCGGGTGGGATGCACTGGAATGGTCTGTTCGCGGGGTTGACTTAGGAGCAGGGGAGATTGTAGTAAATAGTATTGATGCAGATGGAACAAAAGCAGGATATGAATTGGACTTAACGGGGGCAATCGCAGACCTTGTACCTGTGCCTGTTATTGCTTCTGGTGGTGCGGGGAATCCGCAACATCTACGCGATGTGTTTGTTGAGAGTAATGCTGATGCGGCGATTGTTGCATCTATCACACACTACGGAGAATTCACGATTGAGAGTATCAAAACCTATTTGGAAGATGAAGGTGTAAGTGTTCGTGATACGTGGTAAGATGGTTGAACGAACCCAATATGTAGACGATTATAATTGTGTGAATCCTACCCACTCCGTTTTAATCTACCCACACGTTTTGCATATCTCTCAGCGAGATGAAAAACCCAAAAACCAAGCGGAATCAGAACAATGCCAATAACGAGTAACAGCAACAAATTCCCTGCTTGACTTTCAACTGATGCATTCTCCAACATCGCTGCACGTATAGATCTAAGCGTATAGGTTGCTGGTGATATTTTTGATAACGGTTGAAGCCATTCCGGTAATACTTCAATTTCATAATAAATACCAGATATTAGTAGCAACACAGACTGAAGGATTCCTGTTGCTGCCTGTCCTTTTTCAGGTGAAAGTAGCGGAAAAATTGCAGCCATCAACCCAATACCGATAAAGGATAGACTTGAAACAGCAACGGTCACTGTCATTGTAATCCAATTCGCACTTCCTAAATCGATGTGTTCACCAAAGAAGAACGGCATAATTGCCAAGACTAATCCTGTTCGTAACAATCCATACAAAATCGCGAAGAGACATGAACCGACCAGATGCGTAATGCGATAAATCGGTGCCATGAAGGTATATTCAATTGTACCTTCCCACCGTTCCCATGTAATTGCATCACTCACCTCGCGCATCATGATGGATAGAAATCCCCATATAAGAGCACCAATTACGAGGTAAAGCACATCTTGACTACTGCCACGTCCTACCATTATTAATCCGATTGTAAGCGCATTGACAATAGAGTAACTAAAAAACAGTATTTCCCAATTTAGATACCGCTTCAACAGGTTAAAGTTTCGCTCAATGAATGCGTAGGATATAACAGTTTCTCGTCCGATATTCAGCATCGGTTTAATCTTCCTCCTCTTCCAGATCTTTTCCAGTAAATGCTATAAATACATCTTCTAAAGTCACAAGAGTATTGTTTTGGGGCGGCACCTTCGCAATCAACTCCTCAACAGTGCCTTCAGCAATGAACTTGCCGTTATCAATAATCGCGATCCGATCACATAATCTCTCTGCTTCTGCCATATCATGTGTTGTCAGTAGAATAACAGCGTTACGTTCATCTCGGATTTCCTCAATGAAGGTTTGCACATCTCGTTTAGACTTCGGGTCAAGTCCAGTTGTTGGTTCATCAAGGAGTAACAGCATTGGAGTCGTAAGAAGTGCGCGTGCAATTGCAACCTTCTGTTGCATGCCGCGCGAAAGTTGTTCCATCTCTTCGTCCATTCGTTTTGCTTCAAAACCGAGTCTCTCTAAAATTACTTGTGCCCTCTTTTTCGCTTCCACAGCAGAAATACCGTAGAGTCGTGCTGCATAGACCAAATTCTCTGCTGAAGAGAGACGTTTAAAGAACGATGCCTCAACAGAGACACGGTTCATCACGCGTCTAACCTTCATACTGTGTGTCACGACATCATCACCGAAAACGTGGATACTCCCAGAATCTGGCAATAGTAATGTTGAGATAAGTCTAATTAGTGTAGATTTACCTGAACCGTTCGCACCAAGTACCCCATATATTTCACCAATGTTGACATCAAGGGAGATGCCATCAACAGCATGAATTATCTCTTTTTCACGTTTAAACAACCTACGTATCTTTTCAGGTAAACGTAGTTTCTCATCTGACTTTTTCGTCCGATGAAAATGTTTTGTGATGTCGCGGACAGTTAATCCATATATAGGTTGTCCAACTTTTTTTTCTACCACTTAACTCAACAGCCTCCAAAACCCTTGACATTTCATAGTTACTATAATATATTGTATTCAATATTACGTGAGCATTTGACAATTTATTTCACAGAATTAACCTGAATGAAGGGAATTAACTGACAATCCCACTGCTTTAGCTGTGGGTCCAATGACAGTTGGTATTTGGGGGTATTTTGTCGTATAATCATAAGACTGACTCAGTGGTGGTCAGTATATTGTCAGGGATCAGGTATGCCATACAAAACACATAAAATCACATTAGAACCAACTATCAAGCAAAGGTGTTGGTTTGCCCAGCAATGCGGTTATGCGCGATTTGCATATAACCGAGCGTTAGCAGATTTTAAGATAGGCTTAGCTCAAGACACCTTCCAATCGCAGTTGTGGAGATAAGAAAAAAGAACTACTGCTATTAGAAAGAATGTATCAATGCGGTGTCTGTCAATATCAGAAAGACAGGGATGTCAACGCTGCAATGAACCTTAGACACCTCGCTGTCGGATAGACAGAGAGACTAAACGCCTGTGGAGTTCAAGTAAGACCTCAAGTAGTTCAGGAAGGAGGCACGAGAGGCGGAAGCAGGAATCACACAGGAGAGCCGATGTGCTAAAAGAAGCACACGGCTTTAGCCGTCGTGAGTATCACACAAAATTAGATTGACATACGCTATAAATCAGTAGTAAACTATAAAATATTTATTCCTCACAGGATATTTGAAATCAGTTATTTCAAACTTTGTATATTTCGACCTTAACACAATGTCAGAACAGAAGCGGAAGCAAGAAGACCTTTTTATACAACTGCTTGAAAAAGTTGACAGTTTAATATCTCATTTGAATAATAATTCAACACGCATTCCGAGTGAATGTCTTGACAATTACATTGCATTCAAATGGCATACACAGAACGGTAAAGGACACCTTATCCCGGTAAAACATCCGCACCTTGTTGAAAGTGCGGATCTTATTGGAATCGATTCTCAATCATCTGCTCTTGACAGAAACACACGTCAGTTTTTGCAAGGATTACCCGCAAATCATGTTTTGCTGTGGGGTGATCGTGGCACAGGAAAATCTTCGCTGGTTAAGGCAATGTTGAATCGCTATGCTGACGAAGGTCTAAGACTCGTCGGAGTCAGTAAAGAGGGACTCGCCCATTTACAAGAGATTGCGGAAATATTGTGGGATCGGCAGGAACGTTATCTCCTTTTTTGTGACGACCTTGCCTTTAGTGAAAGCGAACCAGAATATCGTGAACTGAAGGCAGTATTGGAAGGTGGTATTGCTGAATGTCCAGATAACATTCTGATTTACGCCACATCAAATCGTCGACACTTGATGCCGAGACAGGTGGGTGAAAACCAATACCCACAAAATGAGGAAGATGAACTCTATCCTCGTGAAGCAACCGAAGAAAAGGTCTCGCTAAGTGACCGTTTCGGGTTGAGACTGGCTTTCTACCGAATTTCACAGGAAACCTATTTACAAATAGTTTCTCATTATGCACAGAAATTGGAGCTGGATATTCCGACTCAAGAATTACATCGTTCTGCATTGGAATGGGAAGCATCATCCAGCGGGAGATCTGGAAGAGTCGCATATCAGTTCATCACTAATCTTGCAGGACAATTAGCACTTACAGATAAACCATAGTTCTAAACGAATATTCAGATTCTACATATTCTATACAAACAGGAAGGTAAATTTATGAGTGACCTACAAACGGAGCAGTACCTTTTTGACGTACAAGGTTACTTAGTTATTGAAGATGTTTTAGATTCTGATGAGGTGGCTGAACTGAATCAACGGATTGATGACCAAGATCTTCCGACACCGGGAAAGGTACAAAGATTTGGCAGTGCACCAGATGGGGCAGGTTTTCTACAGTGGGGTAAATCATTCTGTAATTTACTTGACCATCCGAAGATAATGGAAGTCCTACGTATCCGTTTAGGAGACTGCTTCCGACTTGACCGTATCTATGGGATGTATATGCGAGAGGGAATGCCAAGAGGTGGATTGCATGCTGACTATGGAGCGACATCTCCTACCTCAAATGCAAAACCTGGAGAGTATTTCGCTTTTCGAGATCATGAAATACACAACGGTTTTGTCGTAGTAACATGGAATTTGGCTGACACAGGACCAGGACTTGGGGGATTTTGCTGTATACCGGGCAGCCATAAGAGTAACTATAGATTGCCACATGAAATTGCTGCTGCACCTGAAGAAGCACCTTGTGTTATCATACCGAATGCCCCTGCAGGCTCAGCGATCTTGTTTTCTGAAGCATTAACACACGGCACAGCGGCTTGGAACGGAAAACATGAACGACGTTCACTTTTGTATAAATATTGTGTGTCTCACATGGCATGGACATCACGACGTGTAGCACAGCCAGAGGATATAGAATTAACGGAACGACAGAAAATCCTTTTCCGTGAGCCTGCTGACCCACATCGACACTTTCCATCACTTTTTTAAGTTACTTGTTAGGACCAAATAAATCAATAAATCAGGACTTACGCACTTTTCACGATTTTCAATAATTATGACTAAAATGGTGTGTTTTTTCAGCAGTATTCTGAGTTTCCAGCGCGCTTACAAAGCGCGCCTACCATTTTTGCGTAAGTCCTGAATAAATATAAAATAATGTGGAGACAAATAGAAATTGTACTTCACAAATACACAAAATGGAGGTATTTATGTTTAACCGAATAACAGTCGGTATAACACTATTTTTAATGTTAGGCAGCATTATTCTGATACAATCAACAAACGCTGTTCCTGAAAAAGGCACTTTACGCGTTAGTGGTGATAACACTTGGATTGCTTATGTAAACGGAGAAAAGGTTGCCGAACACATTCATTGGGATCAACCTACTGCTTCTGAGTTTGAATTGGATAACGGTTTTGCTGTAATCGCAGTCTATGTACACGATGCAGAACCAGGGGCAGCGGGTAGAGGTGGATTCCTCGCTGATATTGTGCTTGACGATAAACCTGACTACATTGGCACAGGTGAGGAAGGATGGCGTTGTCAAGCAGGCGATCCAATCGCTCAACGAAATGATGGATGGGAGAAGATTAATTTTGATGATAGCGATTGGGAAACAGACCTTGAAATAATGGATAAATTC
Organism: Candidatus Poribacteria bacterium; assembly: GCA_022825665.1. Classification (GTDB taxonomy): domain Bacteria; phylum Poribacteria; class WGA-4E; order WGA-4E; family WGA-3G; genus MSPOR6. The sequence continues at coordinate 117,661 of JAJDWI010000010.1, read as the reverse complement.
GGTGCAGGAATTTGGGCCGGTGGAGCAGGCAATATGCGGAATATCTTGAAAGATCCTGATTGCACAGCGAATTGGGTCTGGTGCGGTCCCAATGATGTAGAAGATGATATATACTTTCGTTATACAATAGGAGAACTTCCTGTTGAACCCAAAGGCAAGCTGACTACATCATGGGCAAATATCAAAAATAATACCATTTAATTTTATGTTGTAGGCAGGGTATTAAAAAAAATGATCAATACACAACATATCAAAAATAAGGAGAGAAATTGAAGAGATTTTTTGTTTTAGCAACTTTGGTCCTATGTCTTACCGTCTCAAGTCTGTGGGCAGCAAAGCTTCGTATTAATGGCGACAATTCTTGGGTGGGTTTTGTTAATGGTGAAAAAGTGGCAGAAGGTAATAATTGGCAGATCGCCACCGTAACAGAATTTGAAATGCCAGATGGACACGCTATTATCGGGGTATATGTTCACGATGCTGAGCCAGGTGCAACCGGAGCAGGTGGAGCATTATTTGATGTTATACTTGATGATGGCACATATATACCTTCTGATGAAACCTGGAAGGCAGATGCAGGTGCTCCGCTCGCTGAACGAAACGATGGATGGGAAACACTTGATTTTGACGACAGTGATTGGGAGAATGCCACACAACTTGACCAATTCGGTGGTGGTATATGGGGATTCGGTGCAGCCACGATGCGTGAAACATTAAAAGATCCTGATTCAACCGCATACTGGGTTTGGGCAGGACCGAACGATGGCGAAGATGACGTGTATTTCCGAAAAATCGTTGGAAATTTGGCTACTCCCGTTGTGCCTCGTGGAAAAATTACAACCACATGGGGTGCATTAAAGGATGCAAGGTAAGATAAAATTTATTGGTAACGGTTTCTAAAACCGTTACCAATAACAAACCACTGACATCACAGTCAAAATAATTTAGAATTTACGCATTTTCCACGATTTATCCAATAATTATGAACAAAGTAAAATTGTGGGTATTTTGCGCGCTTACAAAGCGTGCCTACCGTTTATGCGTAAGTCTGTTACTCTACAATTGTGATCGGACAACTTGAGCTATTTCTCTGAATACCACCTCAATATTGGTAGCATCAAGACACGAATACGCTACACGCAGTTCAGTTTCACTAAGCGCAATAATGCCAATTCCGTGTTCATTAAGTAGTATTTGACGAACTGTCTCTGCATTCCTTGATTTTAGAGATAGACATGTAAAATAACCCGCATGACTTGGGTATACTTCCCAAAGATCCGCATACCGCCTATCTGTTGCTACTTCTTTCACTTTCAATGCACGTGCCTTGAGAGTTTCATAGTTCCGTTGTTTTTGCTTAGCATAATCCTTCGACTGCATTGCTTCCAGAATAAGTGTCTGTGAAACCTGTGTAGTACCAGATGTATTCGCACGAATTAGACCGCTTATTTTCCCTTCAATCCCATGCATGATTTCTTCTGCATATCCGAAGGTCAAAAATCCAACCCGTAGACCCCATGCATATTCCTCTTTAGTTGCCCCGTCAATCTTCACTGGAACTACATTTGAATGACAGTCTACGAGCATTCCGAAAATGGATTCTTGCATAACCTCGGAATCATACCAAAAACCTGTATAAGCATCGTCAACCATTACAAGGATGTGGCAACCGTTCTCCGCACATTCTACTATTGCGTTCAAAATATGTTGTGCTTCATCACGTGTAATAGCATATCCAGTCGGATTGTGTGGAAAGTTCAGTAGAATCAGTAACTTGTCGGTCACATTTTGAGAAAGCGTTTTGTTGAATGCTTGGATGTTAAATTGTTTATCAGAATCAAAGAACGGGTATGTCTGTATATCTGTACCAGCTTTTGTCTGAAAAATGTGTCGGTAATTTCCCCATGTTTTGTCTGGGAGAATCAACTTATCTCCAATATCCACAAACATATCTGCCAGAAGATTGAAACCGTGTGTCATACCACAAGTCACAATCGGTAGACTTAATGGAGAATCTGCGAGTAGAGGGTTTTCTGTGCGAATGTGAGTTTGCCATAATTTGCGTAATTCTGGATTGCCGAGAATAGGTGGGTAACTGAATATACTATCTGGTGAAAGTTCAGGTACCAACTGACGACAAACATCTAAATGCATTATCCTATTATCTTCGTATGCAACTGCACGGGTTGCGTTAAAACGCGACGCTTTTTCATTTGCTTCTGCACTCTGGCTCAAGATTCCTTTCGGCAGGTAGACACGTTTGCCTAACTCAGACAATAGCCGATACGCGGATGGAACAAATTCACTAATTTGTTCATTTAATTCAGTTGTTAAAGGACTTAAGACTTGCATAATTTCAAGTTGTGTTCTAAAGTAGGAAATGGTATAATAACAAAATATAATGAAATCTTGATATTATAGTAATTGTGTGCCGAGATAAACAAAATGTCAACTTATTTTTCTTAATATCTGGTAAAATTAACAGTAATAATCAACAACGGATAATAGAAATCCTAACAAAACATCATGAAAATAATATTAAAAACCCTACTTATTGGACTGTTTGTAGTTATAGTTATAGGTTTTTTATTTGCTGTTTATATACTGAATGCGCCATCGGTTGTGCAGTCAGAACCACCAAAGTTCCAAGTCCATAAAAGAACAGCAGTACGTGGAAGACCCACTGTCAATTCAAAACCACTTGTATATACAAAGAACAAATATCTTTTTAGTATTGATCAAAGATATATCAGCAATTTAAACATCGGTGTATATTCCAGAGAAATGTTGTTTAGTGTTGCTTTGGCACAACGCGCAAAATTAACCCCAGATGTATTGGATAAAGAATTAAAAACAGCGTTTAACTGGAAAGAAATGTTTGAAGATTCTTTAGGTGGAATAAAGATCAATTCCAATTCACCAAAAATAAAAGTATTGCTGAGTGGTCAAGACTGGCTACTGACAGATAGTACTGGAGCAGGTTACACTGTTGCAAGGAATAACAATGTGCTTGATATCTATCTGCCAAATTTTGAGGATGCATTCAACACCAAGAAGATTAGTCTTTCTAATGATCTGGAGTTCACAGTTCTAAAGACCAATCAACACTGGTTGATGAAAGATAATAAGTATCAACAGAGTTATGAAATTAGAAATGGTAAAGACACACTGAATGTATATCAACAATCAAAGTACCCTATAATAAAGCTGCTTTTTCAGGTTGATACGACTCCAGCAGATACTTTGAGCGAAGGAAAATTATCTGTAGAACTGCGCGAGGGATTCAAACGGAAGAAAATACCATTGTCCGTAAATGCTAAATTGGTTGCTGAAGAAGGTGGTACAAGTTGGCAAGTAATTGATGGCACACAAATCTATAATATCCAAAAAACGGAAAGTAGATTGAATGTCCATCTTGACCTTGATAGTAAGTGGCTCTACATTGGAATAACTGATGCCCTTAAAGGATGGATACCTCGTGAAAGCGGAACTGTCTTTCTGCCATCTACACCGGTACTCAGTTCACGGCAGCAGTTAAAAGAAAAATTGATTACATTTATGGATAGATTTAAAAGAAATGAAAAAGACACCAATAAACCTAATCAATCCAAAAACAGCGAACTTACAGAATAATGTTCAGAACATATTTCTCATGACAAACGATTGTTGTTCCCGATGAACATGAAAATCCTTTTTTTGTCTCCCACCGTGCCGTATCCCCTCACTGACGGCGGACGTATTCGCGTATATAACATACTCAAACAGATAGCACTGAAGAACGACATTACACTGCTTGCATTAGAAACACAACCATCAGATACATCAAGTGTAACCCATCTTGAACAATTAGGCGTTAAAGTTCACCTTGTTCAAAATTCTGCAACACTGCCACGTTTATCGCTCAAGACTCTCATATCCGCATGTGTCAAAAGACAACCTATCACCGTAGCACGATACAATGTTTCTGCGTATCGACAAAAACTAAGGGAGTTGTTAGCAGTAGATAATTTTGATCTTGTTCACTATGAGATGTTTCACACTGCTCAATTTTATACTGAAACAGACTTACCCAGTGTGCTTTCACAGCAAAATGTGGACTCGGCAATTTGGCATAGACTGACAGGTGAAACAAAGAACATATTATACAAATACGCGTATTGGACGCAAAAACGCGCATTTCAACGATATGAACGGGTGTTAAGTCCACAGTTTGAGGCGGTAACATGCACTTCCGACATTGACGCTGCAGTTTTTCAACAATATTGTGCTGATGGTGCTGTTAAGGTAATTCCTAACGGTGTAGATGTCTCGCACTATCAACCGGACTACGCATCCGAAGCACTGGAACATCTTATCTATATCGGAAGTATGGATTGGTACCCCAACGAAGATGCTGTTTCATTCTTTGCAGAAGAGGTGTTACCACATGTTCAGAAAAAGGTTTCAGATGTCAAATTCTCTATCGTTGGCGGGAATCCATCAGCACGAGTACAACAGCTTGCAGATAGAGAAGGGGTTGTAGTAACTGGACGTGTGCCAGAGATTAAACCTTACTTCGCAGATGCAACAGTATTTGTTGTGCCTTTACGGATTGGAAGTGGTACACGTCTAAAGATTCTGGAAGCATTGGCTATGGGAAAAGCGGTTGTGTCTACCTCAGTTGGAGCAGAAGGATTAGCACTTCGCGATGGTGAAGAAATCATAATCGCTGATGAACCGAAAGATTTTGCTGAAGCCGTCATCAGATTGCTAACAGACCCGTCGCTGCGAAAGCAAATTGGTGAAAAAGGTCGTGCGCGCGTAGAACAAGATTATGATTGGCAGAACATTGGGAAAAAACTGATCACTGTGTATGAATCCCTAAAAAACAAAGAGCCGGGTACATAAACCCGACTCTACAAATGTGGTATAAAAATACCTTTAAATTAGGTTATGAATATCTCATTCAATTTCATATATCACAGTAACATTCACTGTAACAGTGAGTTCTCCGGGTGAAATTGGCGTGGAAGTACGTCCGCTATCATCAAATGCTGCCTCAGCAGCGGCATAAGGGATCGGTGGACTCTCAAAATAGGTGCTTTCTGTGATAGTGATCGGTTTCCCAAGTCCTACACCACTTGCATCTGCTAATGTTTGTGCTTTTGCTTCAGCGTTCTTTACTGCCAAAGTCCGTGCTTGTGACTGTAATGGTGTCGTATCCTCAATCATGAACTGTATGGAATTGACGATAATACTATCTTCTCCTGCTTCCGCTGCGTCATCAATGACATCACTGAGTGTTGTCAAATCCCGCACCTTTACTCTAACTGTGTTGTTTACACTGTAACCACGTAGTTTACGTCCTTCTTCCGTATAGTCGTATTGCGGATAAATGCTGAAATTCTGGGTGTTTATATCCTTTTCATCAATATTGTTCGCCTTTAGAGAATCTATCAATGCTGTCATTGCAGCTGCAGCTTCCTCGCGGGCATCTGCAACATTCGGTCTTACAACAGAGACACCTATGTTGAGATTGGCAATATCGGGTTCCCCTGTAACCGAACCGCTACCTGTTACATGGATAGTTCTTCCCGACGGTGAAGTGGATAATAACTGCGAAGCAACATGCGAATCGCATGCAGTGAGTGTAGCAATCAGCATTAAAGAAAGACCTAAAATGCAAAATTTGGTAATTGGAAAAGAGATAAAACCTAAACAGTAATCTTTAGTTGTTGACATGTTTGTCTCCATAAATTATATTGACGAAAAATAAACTTATTTCAATGTTTGTAGTTCACACATAGTATGTGGAACATATAGGAATATTATTTGGCTTCTGCCATTCCTTCTTTCAAAAAATCATGTGGAATTGGGAGTGTATAACCAGTTCTGGTAGCGAATTTAATAAATTCGTGTCTTTTAACAGTACCGAATAACACTTTCTCATAGAAAGATAAATCTGCTAAATGGACATTACCTTTGCGTTGTTCATCGTAGAACGACTTATCAATATATGACCATACAGCATCCCAACGTTCAATAGATCCCAGTTTTGCCTTTTTTATATTATGTAATACATTTGCAAAAATCCCACCGGAGACATGTTCATATCTAATAGTTCCCATGGAAACGTGTGAGGGATATGCGTTCGCAACTATCATAGTTTTAGGTGTATCCCAAATCATACCTTCCTTGGTTATTTTTGTGGGTGCACCGAGTTTATCAACACACATTTCGGTTATATTCTGTGCGTTTTTTACCGGTTTTTCAGTGATATATCCGGCTGCTCGGAGTTTGTTGTCCTTGAAGGTATAAACGAGATATGCTGGCACACCAGCGATTTCAGTATTGTAGACGAGTACATCATCTCTCTTAAGGTAAAGTCTGCTATCTTTTTCTGCTACTTGGACTCGCTGTTGGCTAAAACCCCATTGGGTTTCTCGAAAATCGTATTTGTTTTTGGAATCATCGGAAAGTGTTTTAGTTATGGTCGCGCATCCTGTGAGAAGAATGAATAGAGGGAGTGCAAAACAGACTATAGTTTTCATTGTAAAGCTCCTTATTCCAATAGAGAAAAAGGGAATTTATGTCAATTTTATAGGTTGTTGGTAGTTAAGTCAAGTAATTTAACTTAACAGCAGGGTTATTCACACAACCACATAAAATTACTCCGCGGGATTTTCCTCCTGCGGTTGTAAAGGGTTTGAGTCTTCTGTCTCTGGAGGGGTTACATTTTCTGTTAGTTTGTCAGACTTCTTAATCAAATTATCAACATTTGATTTGAACAACATAAAGACCGGTTCTTTGTCTTCTCGCTTGACATATAACTTACCACCTTCCTCTTTGCCAACATGCAATGTTGCCGTTGTGCCATCGTTGAGGATTGCAGTAATTGAAGACGATGGTGCATCTAAACCGTAATCGGTAAGTTCTTTTTCTTCAGCAAAATCGTCTGTTTTCAATTGACTGAATGTGTTGAGTAGGTTGTCAACTTCGTTCTGATTTACAGCAGCAGACATGGGTTGTAACATCTGCCATTTATTTTCTGTGTCTAATCTCAATTCAACTGTTTCGTCAGCGGAAGTAATGTTAATTTGTGTAACGATACCTTTGTTGAAATTGAAGATTGTCCGATCTTTCCAAGTTCGTGTGCTTTTATCAAAAACCCCTTGTAAATATCCTTGGGCAGTATAAACATTATTGGAATCTGCAACGCGTACGTAACTGCTTAAGAACCCAGGTGTATTTTTCCCAACAAATAGGTGTGCTAAAACTTTGTCGTTTGCTCCAAATAATTTTGTTTCTATACCTGTAATATCTACTTGAAATTCAGACTGATTTTTTGGGTTATCAGAGACAAGATTTGCATTATCAAATTCAGCGACTTTGGTGAACAATTCATCAATGCTTTCACTATCAGCAGGATAGTTATCCATGGAAGCAACAACCCAAGTTCCGTCCTGTTTCACGAGAGTTGAGGTTTGACCTGTGGCAATTATCTCTACTTTCGTGACTTCTTCCTTTTTGAAGTTTGGAAAAAGGACTGTTGCTGCTTCAATTTTCTTTTGGTACTCACTCATCCTGAAAGGGTTCTCGAAAATCAGGATAACGAGTAGCAATAATACAAAGATTCCACCTAAAATCAGTATTTGTTTCTTTTTCATCGTTTCATCCAGGGGTAGTGAATTATTCAATTGCGGTTGGAACACCTTGTGTTTCTACCAACCGTCTTACTCTTCCTTTTATGAAATATCGTATTAATCCAAACAGGATCACCAACAGTGAAATACCTACGGTACAGATATACTTGATAGATTCTTTTGCTAACTCAGAAGTTTCTACTAAGGGACGATCTGTAATCGTATGAGAACGAATTCCGATGAGTGTATCACCGAGGGTTAACCAGTCTATACAGTTTAAAAAGAAGTCAGCACTGTTTCTGTTCAACTGCGGGAGGAATTGTGCTGTCCCTACGACTATAATCTGTGTTTCCACGCTTTCAGTAATGGTAGTTCCTTCCGCTGTATCCTCTGTCTCGGAGGATGTTTCATCACCGTTTTCTTCATCAGTGTTTGTGATCGTTTCTACAGAAGGTATTTCTTTGTCTGCATAAAAACTCTTGAATTTACCTTCTAAAGATGCGGCAACAGAGAAGGTTTGTAAATCTGTTTGCGGTGTAGGAGGACCTGGCATAAGGTTGTAGACACCTTGAAAACTCTGTCCAAATTCGCTGGTCTTTGCTAAGGATGTCCCATTAACACCTTCCTTCGTCAATATCTCTACAGAACTTGTCCAGGGTAACGTCAATTCTTCTAACTGATTTGTAATGGTGTGTTCTTTAGAAAAATTTGGTTTTATGACTTTGACAAAATAGATATATGGTTGTATAAAGGTCATGTTGCCTTGTTGCAGCTGAACCGTATCGTGAAATCTACGGTCACCCACCAGATTATTACCGAGTTTAACACCGTAATGTTCAAGTAGATCGTTCAAACCAGTAGTAAGCGGTGCTGCTTGTAGACTTCTATTGGTTTGCATTATAATTGGATCAATCAAGAATATTGCTCTTCCACCACGCATGATAAACTGATCAATCTCGTATTTCTCACGTTCAGTCAACTCCTGTTTGGGTCCCGCGACAACTAAGGTCGTCACAGATATGTCAACTGGTTCACCTGTTTGAAGATCAACAGGCGTAATATTATATTGTCCTTGTGCGTTTTTGTCCAAAAGTTGCCGCAACTGTTGGTTTCTTTGATCCTGTGCGTTAATATCGTATTCATCATGTCCAGTCAAAAACCCTACCGTTTTAGCTTCTTTGGTTGTTACTTTGACAATTGATGAGGTGAGTTCATATTCTAAGTTAGCTGTTGACTGTACAATTGGCAACACTTCTTCTTTGCCACTGTAACCGACAGAAATTGCCATAAACACATTTGCGATTTCCAGTTTGCCTTTTCCAGGAACATTGATTTGTACTTCCTGAATTCCCTTAAACCGGAGTTCCTGTTTTTCACCATCGTCTAAATCAATTGGGTCAACATAATCTATCTGGAGTCTTTTAGAATATGCCTTATATTCATCTAAAACATCTCTAATACCACGATGGATTTGGGCTACTCTTGCGGGTTCTGAAGAGAAGTATGTGGTAATGGTAACAATATCATCCAAATTCCTAATCACATCTTTAGTTGCTTTAGATACGGTATAACGTTTATCCTCAGTAAGATCAAACCGTACAAAACGGCGCGAAGACAGGAAATTAACCAACACGAGTATACCGAAAATGAGTACTATAAAAGCAGCGGTATTAGCACCGAATCTGATCCGTTTATCAGCCAAAACAGTTTTCCTCCTTATCCTAACGCCACTTTCGACTTTCAACCATTAGAGTGCTTATATAAAGAAAGAACCCCATGATAGTCAAATAATAGATTATATCGCGAGAATCAATCACACCGCGTAGAATGCTACTATAGTGGACACCAAGACCGAGATAACTAAAAATTGGGTATAGCCAATCGGGAGCACTGAAAAGCACATAATCAGTGCCTATTATCAGTAGGACAAAGCAGGTTGTGATTCCTATTATAAATGCGATAATCTGATTTTCTGTTAATGTCGATGCAAACAACCCAATTGCCAAATACGCTCCACCCATCAATAGCAAGCCGATATATCCACATACAATTGTTCCTTCATCTGGGTCTCCAAGGAGAGCAACTGAAATAGGAATAGCAATCGAAAAAAGAACGGATACTGCGAGTAGTCCGAAACTTGCGAGAAACTTTCCTATCACCACCTCATAATCTCGAATCGGCAATGTCATCAATATTTCAGCGGTTCCCATTTTTTTCTCTTCTGCCCACAGTTTCATCGTAACTGCTGGAATAAAAAAGAGAAAAATCCACGGCATTAACCCAAAAAATCCTCGCATTTCTGCTTGGTTTCCAAAGAAAAAGGTTTGGAAAAATAACCAAGAGGAAATTCCGAGGAAAAATGTTATAAAAATATAGGCAATCGGAGAATTAAAATAACTTCTAAATTCCTTTTTAAAAATAATGTTGATGTTCTGCATTGTATTTTATAGTTTAATCGGCATAGGTAAGAAAATACCGAAACATTAATTTTATGTTTATTCCTCTTCTGTAGAATCTACATCCTCATTTGATTCTGGCTTAGGAGAGGGATAGGTGCCTCTTGTCTGTCCAGTCGTATAGTGGAGGAAAATTTGCTCTAAATCTATTGATTCTTGGTTCAGTTCTACCAAGTCCCATCGGTTTTGAACAGCAGCGTTGAAGATAGTGCTTGAAACATCGGAAATGTCTTGTCCGGATGCAATTTCATATCTCACGATACCGTTGTCTGTACTGACAGGTGTAACCTCAGTGATTCCTTCCAATTGTCTTAATTTCGTGGTAATCTCATCTTCTGTACCCTTAATAGCAACATGTAATATGTTTTCACTTCGAACTTGATTGACCAGTTCCTCCAATGTTCCGTTAGCGACAATCTGTCCGTGGTTGATCATAAGGATTCGGCTGCAAGTTGCTGCCACCTCAGGCAAAATGTGTGTACTGAAGAGAACGAGTTTCTCTTGCCCAATGTCCTTAATCAGATTACGTATTTCAATGGTTTGGGTTGGATCAAGTCCAGAAGTGGGTTCATCCAATATAAGAATAGGTGGGTCGTGGATAAGGCTTTGTGCTAATCCGACGCGTTGTCGGAACCCTTTTGAAAGTTCACCGATATCTTTTTGAATTACACCTTCAAGTCCACAGATATCAACAACAGTTCTCATTCGTTCTTTCCGTTGACTTTTGGGTATTTCTCGGATTTCAGCCATGAACTTAAGGTATTCAACTACCCCCATATCTGCATAGAGGGGTGCACTTTCAGGGAGGTATCCGACGTTTTTTCTGACATCAATTGCATGTTCAAGGACATCAAACCCAGCAACGGTAGCGGTTCCTGCATCCGCGGTTAGATAGCAGGTCAGGATTCGCATTGTGGTAGTCTTACCTGCACCGTTTGGTCCAATGAATCCTACGACTTCACCAGCATTAGCATTAAATGAAACGTTATTCACGGCAAGCGTTGGACCGTAAGACTTGGTAAGTTCTTTGACTTCAATCATTACGTCTTATTTCTTCTTATATTTTGTATAGAGATGCGGTTGGCGAAAAGGATTTCTAACCAACATCTAATGGGAATAAAATTCGTTTAAATGATACCATGTAATTTTTGGACTTGTCAAGAAAAAAGATAAAAAACTAAGTAAGTGGATTTATACTGAAATAGAATGCAACTTTTAATTAACATCCTATAGTATTGAATTTAGCTACCAACTACCGGGTTTGTAGCTTAGTTAAATTGATACTAATATCAATCACTGTGTTCTACCCAATGTACGAATTATGATTTGTTAGATATATCAATATCATCCAACGAATGGGCAGCGAGTATCTGTTCAAAAAGCGAATCAAGACGGATTAGGTCCTGTATCTCTCCTATTTCATTGGTAACTGACTCCGGCAAGTGTGGAAATCGGTGAAGTAGTAATTTGATAACATCTGCTTGTTTCGCGTCAATTCTTCCTTGTTCAATTCCTTGTTCAATTCCTTGTTCAATTAATGCTTCTGCTCCAGTCATGATAATATTTTCAACCTCCTTATCCTGTGCGTGTGCTTTTAGAAGTTCTATCAATTCTTCTCGTTCATCTACAGGTCTGCGAAAAAGCACGAGATGAAAGAGATAAATCATCGCATTTTTATGTTGTGCAGCGTGCGCTGGCTCTAAGGTATCAAAATACACAAGCGTTTCCTGTATCACCTTACGTATAACCTTTGGATCGTCAACGTCTTCCTGTTGTAACACCTTCAACAACCAACCGAGTGGATGTCCAGTTTTCGTTAAATCGTTTGTATCGGTATCTTTAACACCGAGAAACAATGTATCAAAGGTTGGCACAAACCTTGTTAATATCTCTGGGGTGCCCATCATTTCGACAAGTGATATCGGTGATTGCCATCGCTGCGTACCAGTGTAATATACTATTGGTAGGATAGGTCCTAAACGCCACTGACTTCTCGGTATATCTCCTATTTCCAACTCACGCCGCTGTCCATCCCATATCTGACACATGTAATATAGTAATCGAAACCCCATCAGTGGATCGACCGTAGATTGATGTTCTATCAAAATATAGATCAACAGATCGTTTGTATCAGCTGTATCTTAATAAATGGTACTGTGAACACCATATCAGATTGCAAGTCACGTAATGTGTCATCTACGAAACTCCTGTTCTGTATTCTTAACTTATCAAAATCAAGGTGTTTCACAAGATCATTAGCTAGGATCGTTACCAAGCCACGTACGTTTTCTTTATCTTTGAATAACCAACGTGCACTTTTATCGGCGTAATGTCCTCCATGTGTGTCAAGTAAACTGCGAATTTCTTCTGAAATACGCAGGTCTGATTGTGTCTTCATCCTATCTGCTCGTGTACGTTATGTATACAATTAGTATAACGCAACACATAAGATAAAGTCAATATATTGTCTGTCTTGTAGTAAGTATTCAATTGTCGCTTATGGCATCTGACTAATCACCTTCCCCACAACTATTCATCGTTTTTAAAATCTTGGCTTTGTAGTCCATAACTCTGCATTCGGTGCTGTAATTGACGGCGAGAAATACCTAAAAGTTTTGCTGCTTTGGTCTGTGTTCCGCCTGTTTTTGTTAGAGCGGCACTGACATATTCCTTAATAATCTCTTCCAATGAAACACCACTCTCTGGGATGTCAATATCAAATTCCGTAGGTGGAAGAGATGTATCCAAGATTTCGGGAGGAAGTTGATCTAAGTCAATTGATGCGTTCTCGGACAGGACATAAATACGATGGAGATAGTTTTCCAATTGACGCACATTACCGGGCCAATTAAAACGACAGAGTGCAGACATTGCACGAGGGGTAACCTGTTTAGGTTCTGCGTCCACATATTCATTGCTGAATTTATCGATCAGGAAATTGACGAGTAGCGGAATATCTTCAATACGTTCGCGAAGTGATGGGAGATGAAGGGGAATGACATTCAGTCGGAAGTATAGGTCGGAACGAAATGTGCCATCTTTCACTGCTTCAACCAGATTCTTGTTTGTAGCGGCAATAACACACACATCTACTTTGATACTTTCCGATCCACCAATCCTGCGGATCTCATGTTTTTCCAACACATGCAGTAACGTACTTTGCATTTGGACAGAGATGTCACCTATTTCATCAAGGAAGAGTGTGCCAGTATCCGCAATTTCAAAGATACCTTTCTTTTGCTGGACTGCATCTGTGAATGCCCCTTTTTCATGTCCAAACAGTTCACTTTCAATCAAGGTTTCTGCGATTGCGCCACAATTGATTGACACAAACGGACGATCTTTACGGTTTCCATATTCATGAAGTGCTTGTGCCACAAGACTCTTTCCACTGCCAGTTTCACCTGTAATAAGAACTTGCCTAACCCCTCGATGAATGACCCTGGACATATTTTTGAAGAGTTGTTGCATTTTATCGCTTTCTCCAACGATATAGTCAATCTGGAAATCATCTGTGGAAGTGATGTCTGTTTCTGGTTCACCATCAGTTAGAACACCGCGAGATTGCAATGCGCGATTTACCTCCCGCTTAAGCACATCAATCTGAATTGGTTTTTCAAGATAATAAAATGCCCCCTCATTTGCGACAAGATTAACGGCATCATTCAGTTCTGCGAATGCGGTAATAATCAACACAGGTAGACTTGGGTCAATCTTTTTTATTTCACGTAAAAGATCGCGTCCTTCAAACCGTGAAGACATCCACATATCACTGATGACGACATCAAACATCTGTTCCTTAATCTTTTCAAGTGCCGTTGTACTATCTTCAACCGTAGCAGCATCATACCCTTCCCGTTGTAATATACGTTGTAGGATTGTGAGTTGTGCTTGGTCGTCGTCTACAATTAATATTGATGGCATTTCTAATATCTCCAAATTTTACTATATCGCAGAGGTTTTAATAGGAAGCGTTATGTTAAACGCTGTACCCATACCGACTTTACTTTTTACTTCAACTTTACCTTGATGTGCTGTGATAGTCTGATGTGATATAGCGAGACCAAGACCAACCCCACCATCCGACTCTTTTGTAGTGAAATATGCATCATATATTAGTTCTTGGTTCTCCTCTGGAATACCGATACCGGTATCCCGTATTTCAAGCATTACATTACGGATATTGCCTTTATCTTCAACTACGGTTGTTATGTAGACACTTCCCCCTTTAGGCATTGCTTGTATGCTGTTTTGCACAATGTTGAAAATAGTCTGACGCATCAGCATTTCATCTAACTGCAAATCGGGGAGTTCTGTATTGTATGACTTTATTATTTGAACATTAGCCTCTTCGGCAATTAAGACGAATTCCGATAGGACAGAATCTAAGAGATCATGTAGATTAACCGTTGTCAAGTCAAGTTTTCGTGGACGATTAAGCGTTAAGAATTGTTCCGATGTCTGTTTTAGATCTCCGATTTTTTCATCAACAATGTCTAATAATTCTATCGCTTCATCAATGTCTTCTGGACTAACTTTGGGTTGTGAGAAGATTGTTTTTAGGTGTTGTGCAGTCATTCCGATGGAATTCAGTGGGTTACGAATTTCGTGTGCGATACCAGCAGCAAATTGTCCGAGTGCTGTTATCTTTCTTGAGTGTGATGTTTTCAACTGTAGAAACATCCGCACCAAATTACGTGTGGCTTTGCTAATCTCGTCTGAAGCATACTTCCTATGTAGATAAGATGAGAAATTACCGGATTCAGCATTTTGAATAATCTCGGTCATCCGTGCAAGCGGCTTCATAATCATGTGATTCGTCATCAAATCAATCAGAACAACAAGTAAAACTCCCACGATTACAATGAAAATGGCATGCATCAACAACGAAGAACGAATGGATTTCGCAATATACGGAACATCAAATAGCACTCTAATATAGCCAGTATTTGTCCCCGCAATATGAATCCAAAATGCGTTTTCGTCCAACCACAAATTATATTTATGTCCACTATCTAAATCTGTAATTTGCCATCGGTTATTTTGTTCACCTATTTTGACTGTTGCATCTGGTGACAGATAGATTTGGTTCGCAATCAACATCCGCCACAACTCGAAAGGGAACTTTCCTTGATTAAGTGCGATTTGGTTTTTGTATTCTGATCGTTTCTCCTCAACAGTAAATGTTGTTGATGGCGGTAAATCAAAGTCTTTTGACAGAATTAATTGCCATACCTCATCTGGAATATCTGCTGCACTTAATGATGTATGAGAATGCATCTGTGTAAGATCTAACCTTTTTGGCTGAATGGAGTAATTAATAATAATGGATGTAGCACTCTGTTCTGCAATTGTATCAATTATTGCCCCTTTTGTTTCAATTTCCTCTATTTCTTCTTTACCTAAATTAAAATTCGCTGGTTCATCTTGTGCAAGCAAACTGGAACGGACGCGAGAATCACCCAGAGTAACTTGTACGTTCATCACGTCCTTCATATCTTGATGTTCTTTCTTGAGTTTGGCAATAATCTTGTCAATCCGTTGTGCATTGTATGCTTGTGATGTATTAAGTTCTCCAACAACTGCGTTTAGGATAGTGTTTTCTGCAATTTTCTTCAGTGTAGTGCTTTGTTCTGCCCCCAATGCGTGAAGCGCACTCATCTCCTTCCGCATTCGTATACTGTCAAAAAAGAAGAATGCGACAAGAACCGCGATGACTGTCAAGTTGATAATCAAAGAGTATTTCCACTGTAGGCGCATAATTATGCTCCATCAGCATCCCAGTTTAACCTTTTAACAGCATCCCTCCATTGAGTAAGCCTGACTTCGCGTAGGAATGCTTCCATACGAGGAATAAAAACACTTTCTACCTCTCTGTGTATTTTTAGTTCATCAACATCTTGCCACACACCAACAGTAATGCCAGCAAGATAAGCTGCACCGAGACCTGTCGTCTCAATTTGCATAGGTCTTTCCACGACTATTCCCAATATATCTGCTTGAAACTGCATTAAGTAATTATTGGCAGCAGCACCGCCGTCCACACGTAACTCTATTAAAGGTTCACCTGTATCTGATTTCATCGCAGCTAACACGTCCGCGGTTTGATAGGCAATTGACTCTAATGTAGCACGAACAATATGCTCGCGGCTTGTGCCTAAAGTTAATCCAAAGATCGCTCCTCTTGCATCAAAATTCCAGTAAGGTGCACCCAGACCGGTGAATGCAGGTACAACGACAACGCCACCTGTATCTTTTACGCGGTTGGCACTTAATTCAGTTTCATCAGCGGAATCTACTATTTGTAGACCATCTCTAAGCCATTGTACAGCTGCACCAGCAATAAACACACTACCTTCCAAGGCATACACCGGTTCCTCATTTAGGCTACACGCTAATGTGGTCAATAGACCTGACTCAGAATTCACCCTAACTGAACCGGTATTTAGCATCAGAAAACATCCTGTCCCGTAAGTGTTCTTCGCCATCCCAGGTTGCCAGCAGAGTTGACCGAACAAAGCGGATTGTTGGTCGCCAGCAATACCTGCTATCGGGATACCATCCAAAATTGGAATTTCCGCTTTTCCAAAAAGACTCGCGGATGGACAGACTTCAGGTAGTAATGTCTTTGGGACATCAAAGATGTCTAAAAGACTTTCATCCCACGAAAACGTATCAATATTAAACAGAAGTGTTCTTGATGCGTTTGTATAATCAGTTTTATGAACAGTGCCGTTTGTCAACTTCCACAGAAGCCAAGAATCAATAG
This sequence comes from Candidatus Poribacteria bacterium, assembly GCA_022825665.1. Taxonomy (GTDB): domain Bacteria; phylum Poribacteria; class WGA-4E; order WGA-4E; family WGA-3G; genus MSPOR6. The sequence continues at coordinate 100,814 of JAJDWI010000010.1, read as the reverse complement.
TACCAAATGCGAGTTCACCGCGTTCTGCCCTATCTCGCGCACCTTTTACGTTGCTAAGAATCCAAGCTATCTTTGTTGCTGAGAAATAGGGATCAATTAGTAACCCCGTTTTGTTTTTTACCTCTGTTACGATGTAATCTCTTTTGTTTAGGTAGACGCACCGATCTGCTGTGCGTCTACATTGCCATACAATCGCAGGATAAATTGGATCCCCTGTTTCACGATCCCATACGACAGTGGTTTCACGTTGATTGGTAATCCCAATTGCAGCAATGCTACTTTTCTCAACTTGATCTAATACTTCAATTATTGCACTATGTGTCGTATTCCAAATCTCATCAGGATCATGTTCAACCCATCCTGGCTCAGGATAATGTTGGGTAAATTCTTTATACACATGGGCTATGATATTACCATGCATATCCACAAGGAGCACCATGGTACCGGTTGTCCCTTGGTCAATAGAGAGGATATAGAGTGGACTTAACATTAGGGATTCCGTATATCTTAGATTTCCTCAATTTTATCTGATAAAGATACGGTAAGTCAAGTGAAATCTAATACATACTCAATAACATGGACATTTGTTGATAATCCATGAATTCCCTGTAGAATCGTCAATTGTCGGTATGTGTAGTAACAATACCTTCGCCATTTTTCGGAGTTTGTATTGATTGTTTAGTCAACAAATATCACGAATTGATCTGAAATGTTGGATAATATTTTGAATAAAAATACCTTCAGGTTTGTGCTGATGTATTTTATTTCTGTGTGTATCTATATACCTGTCGCCCCGCTGGGGCTTATCGTCTATCGGATAGCCGTTTTCTATACACCTGTCGCCCCGCTGGGGCTGTTAATTACATAAGGTCTGTTGACTAATATAAAGCGTATATTTTGGCGATGGTATTGTAGTAAGAATAGTATTCTTTTTTGTTGACAGTTTCAACTTGATATGGTATTATCAAACGTTCCGTGTCAAAACCCCGTTCCTTTAGGTCGGGGATGTAGACACGGCTCCTGTCTACATTTTTGAAAAAGAGTCTTGACATTCCAATCTCTTTGTGTTAAATTCTATGCATAGACTTCTGATGGCTGGACTATCAGACAGACACTTGTGTCGATCTCGCGGCAGGGCATGCCGAGAGGCTAAACGCCTGTGGATAACATGTTAGACTACACTTTGTAGCAGTGTTAGATGAAGCAGGAAACGTCAGTTAGAGGTAAACTCTAATGTAAGAACGAAGAACCCCCATGCTTTAGCAGGGGGAGTATGTCAGAAATCCATTATAAATTAATCTGATTTTTGAAACATTCAACATAGTTGTATGATAACACAATAGAATAATATTCATTTATTTGAATTATCTCAGTAACCTGATAAAATATCTTTGCACTTGTCATACACAAAAATAAATTTCGACAAATCAGGGAGGAGTTAAGTAGTGAAAAAGTTTTTGCTTTGTGTGTTTGTGGTATTCTGCATGGCTATTCTACACGCTAACGCACAAATTGAATGGGATGCTGGTAAGTTTATGCCGTTATCTGACGTAAAAGACGGTATGAAGGGTACTGGATACACGGTATTTTCTGGTACAAACGCAGAAGCATTTGAGTTTGAAGTGGTCAGCATTGAATATAATTCAAGTCCAGGTTGGCATGTGGTATGGGCAGAAGGTACCAGTGAAAACTTTAAACGGACAGGTGTTGCAGGTGGAATGAGCGGTAGTCCTGTTTATATTGATAATAGACTCATGGGGGCTATCTCGCTTGGCTACTTCAATCAACGCGAACGTTCAAATCTCTTTGGTGTTACGCCTATTGAATTAATGGTGAATGTTGCACAACGCGGCATGAAACCTAACGAAACTTATGCACGTGGTCAATTCTTAGACTTCGGTTCGGAGTATGTATCAGAAGGGTTGAATTTGGTACAATCACTTATTCCTGAGGGAGACAACGTTCTTTACCGAAACCCTTATGAGAATAGAAACAGATCATCAGATAACTATTTCAATACACAAGAATATTCAACCCAATTAGCGATTCCTGTGGCACTTCCAAGACTTGATCCAGCAACAATGGCACTTCTAAAGCCATTTTTTGGCAGAGGGAATATGGTACCTGTACAAGCAGCTGGAGGAGGAGGTCCTGTTAAGGAATCACCTGTAGAACCTGGACAGATCATAGGAAATGAAGTGATGCGTGGTGATGTTTCAGGTTTTGGCTATGGAACGATTACGTACATTGACGAAAAGAAAAAAGAATTACTTGCGTATGGACACCCAGCTTTTGGGGAAGGTAATGTGAACCTACCTTTATCCGGTGGATACGTTCACTTTATTTTACCAAGTAGTACACGCTCATCCAAAATTGCATCCCCTACCCAACCGATTGGCACTTTGGTACAAGACAGGGTCCCTGCAATTGCTGGAATAATTGAGAAACTTCCTGATTCGCATCACTATATTCCTGTAACCGCCAAACTCCAAACTTCTGATAAGAAAGTGCAAAACTTGTCTTACGAAGCAGCTCGTGACAAAACGTTCACCGCAAGTTATGTAGCATCAGGTATTTCAGGTTTAGTTAATGCAAAGGAATTCTCTTTTAATGACAATACCGTCAATGTAATGACAAAAATTACACTTGAACCGCATCCAGAATTAGACAATCGTGAAATTGTCATAAACAACATCTTTTCTTCAAGTGGATCTCCCGGTCTGAATGTTACTCGGACGGTTCTAAGTCCAATGTTGGATCTGTTAATAAATCCTTATGCAAAAGTTCGAATTGAATCTATAGACTTTGATATAAAAATTGAGGATAAGCGGAAAACCGCACAAATTCTCGCGGCGCGTTTGGATACACTTTCATATCGTCCCGGTGATGAAGTAAAAATGATCCTGACTGTGCGTCCCTACCTTGAGCGAGAAGAAACTCTGACAGGGACAATTACAATTCCGAAGGATACACCTGAAGGGATTGTGTTGCTCCGAGCAATGAGTGCAAGTTCATATCAATCATGGAAACGTTCTCGTGCACCAGGTAGTTTCAGTCCGAAAAATATCAATCAGTTGGTAAAATTATTGCAAGACGGTGAACCTAACACACATCTCATCCTTGAACTTTCTGTACCACAAGCCGGTTTAACCGTTCAAGGAAAGGAATTCCCTAATCTGCCACTCTCGTACATGTCTGTAATGAATACTGCTATGCGAAGCGGTGAAAGCGGATACACATTCGGTACTGCTATACATGCAGATAAGGTTGAAACAGACTACATTATTACTGGCAGTAGGACTATGCAGATTGCCGTTAATAGAAATGCACAATAACTTTTATACACATTTTATCGTATTGTTTTAGCGCAATTTTAACAGGAGGAAATGTTTTATGCGCCGTTTTTTTCGCTTTTGGAGCCTGATGGCAATTATCTTAATTCACACAAGCCTCGCTTCTGCCGTGACAACGTCATTATGGGAACAACACCAGAGAACACATTTTGAAGCAGGTAAAATCAAGAATATCTCGGTCTCAAGCCAGGGAGATGCCAGTTTATCTATGAAAATAGACGGTTTCTCAAAGGTTGATGAGGCACAAGTCTGGGCACTTGCTGAAGACTCTGAAGGTAATATCTATGCTGGAACAGGCAACGAAGGCAAAATCTATAAGATTAGTGCTGATGGAAAAACGATGGATCTCTATTATGATTCACCAGAAGTACAAATATATAGTCTTGTCATTGATGCAGACGACAACCTTTATGCTGGAACAGGTCCAGATGGGTTGATCTACAAAATTACCGATGCAACTACACCACCCACGACTCTTCTGAGTGAAGGTGACAAATACGTATGGGGAATGCATCTGGATGATGATGGAAACCTATATGCAGTGACTGGAGACGAAGGTAAGGTCTACAAAATTACCCCCGATGGGGAATCCAATGTCCTTTTTGATGCAGAAGAAAAAAATCTCGTGTCATTAGTTGCAACTGATGATGGCGGATTTTACGTTGGAAGTAGCGGAAACGGAATTATCTATAAAATTAGTGGCGATGGTGCTGCAAACGTAGTATACCAAGCCAAAGAAAAAGATGTCCGTAATCTTGTCATGGATAGCACAGGCAACGTGTATGCTTCATTGATTACATCAGTTCCTCAAGATAGAAGTAGTAGAAGCGCAAGTGCTCGTCCCAGCAGAGGTCCTTCTGTCCCCGCACCACAAGCACCGGGTAGTGGTCCGCCAAAAGAAAACAAGTCGTTTATCTATAGGCTTCATCCCGATGGAACAGTCGCGCTTGTGTGGAGTTCACCAGAACCGCTTATCTCTTCAATTGTATTAGAAGAGATGGAAGACAAGGTAAAACTATTAGTCGGAACAGGAAGCGATGGTAAGTTGTATCGTGTAGATACAAAAACCGGTGATTTTGAGGTTATTGGAAAATCATCGTCTAAGGACATCGTAGGGATATTGAAAACCAAAAACTCAGATGATATGAAAACCATCCTTGCCGCTGGAAATCCTGGTAAGCTTTTTGCACTGACTTCAACGCACGTTGAGGAAGGCACAATTGAATCCTCTGTCCATGATGCACAAAGTTTATCACGTTGGGGTAAACTCTCGTGGGAAGCAGACATAGAAGAAGGCACATCTATTACCTTTGCAACACGTACAGGTAATACTCGCAAGCCAGATGATACATGGAATAAATGGTCAGATGAACTTACAACACCAGAAGGTTCGCAAATTCCGAATGCGGACGCACAATACATTCAATGGCGTGCGAAGTTCACTACCACTGACCCAGAAAAATCGCCCACGCTGAAAAAAGTAATCCTCGCATCGGCACAGACAAATGTTGAACCACGATTTACCAGTATCAGCATTGGTTCCGGTGGGAGTAGTAGTTCAGCTCGTTCTTCAAGTGGTCCTTCTTCACCAAGCAGTTCAAGTAGAGGTTCATCTTCAGCTGCTTCTCCAAAAAAATGGAAAGTTGAATGGAAGGTTGAAGACGCTAATAAAGATACATTACAGTATACTGTTCACTACAAAGCCGTTGGTGAAGAGAATTGGCAACTTCTCAAAAAGGAACTGTCATCTTCAAGTTATGATTGGGATATCACTGCCATTGCCGATGGTAAGTACCATATAAAAGTAGTGGCAACTGATAAACTAAGTAATCCTGTAGGATGGGAAAAGTCGGCTGAAAAAGTAAGCGCACCGTTCACTATTGACAACACCGATCCGAATGTCGGTGACATTAACGTTGAGGAAAACGGGAACGGAACCTTCAAGATTACTTGTGATGTCTCAGATATGATGAACACTGTTCAAAAGGCAGTCTATAAGATTGATAATGATGAACAGTGGAAGGTCATCTTCCCTGATGATGGTATCTTTGATTCCAAAGAGGAAACACTACTATTAGAAACTGGTAAACTTCCCGAAGGAGCACATAGCATCACAATTCGGGTAACCGATAAAGCACAGAACACTTCAACAGGTCGGCAAAGTTTCTAACACTACGATTATAGCAGATAATCTGTAGGGCGGGTTCTATCCCGCCCTATTTTTTGTTACAGCATCAATAGATTGGTATGTAATATCAAGAAGGGTATCCAATTCAGAAATAGATATTTGTAAGGGAGGCATCAACACTATCGTATTGACGAGTGGACGGAGTATCGCACCTTGAGAAAGTGCATATTTGCAAACCCGAATACCAACCTTTTCCTCAAACGGATACGGAGAGTTAGTATCTGGGTTTTTCATCAACTCAATACCTGCAGCCATTCCGCAGACACGCACATCGCCAACATGTGGTAGTGTATAGAATTCCTGTAATCGTTTATGAAAATGTGCAATAGTTGTCTGTAGCCGTTCCAGTAGGTTTTCTCGTTCAAAAATTGCTATATTTTCTAACGCCACTGCACAGGCTAACGGATTTCCAGTGAAGGTATGTCCGTGAAAAAAGGTCTTTAGTTCACTATATTCACCCAGAAATGCATCATAGATTTCATCTGTCGTTAACGTCGCTGCGAGTGGAAGATATCCCGCGGCAAGTCCTTTGGCAGTACATAGCAGATCAGGGGTAACATCTTCATGTTCACATGCCCACATTTTCCCCGTTCGACCAAGTCCTGTCATTACCTCGTCAACGATCAAGAGAATATCTTGTTTCTTAGCAAATACAGCAAGATCTTTCAGAAAGCCATTCGGAGAAATTAACATACCACCAGCCCCCTGTATTAACGGTTCTAAAATGATACCCGCAATCTCTCCAACGTGTTCAGAGTAAACCCGTTCTACCGCACTGAGCCAATGGGTTTTCAATGTTCTATCTGAATCTTTGCCAACATTAGTTGAACGCGAGGTATCAGGAGCAGAAACGCGGATACACTTGAATAGGATGGAATTATAGGTGTTATGAAAACTCTTTATACCACCGACACTCATTGCACCGACAGTATCACCGTGATAGGCATTATCAAAGTGGATAAATAGTTTGCGTTGCGGTTGTCCTTTGTGTTGCCAGTACTGAAACGCCATTTTCAGGGCAACTTCAACCGCTGTAGAACCGTTGTCGGAGTAGAAAACCTTGTTGAGACCTGTTGGGGTAATCTCAACCAATTTCTTCGCAAGTTTAATGGCAGGTATATTGCTGTAACCGAGTAGGGTGGAATGTGCAATCTCGTCTAACTGTGTTTTAAGAGCAGCGTTTAGGTCGGGGTGATTATGTCCGTGAACATTTGTCCACATGGAAGCGATTCCATCAATATAACGCTTCCCTTCAACATCAATCAGGTAAACCCCTTCACCGCGTTCAATAATAACTACCTCTTCTGCCAACCAATCACGCATCTGTGTGAATGGATGCCATAGGTAATCTTTATCCCAGACAGTTAACGTCTTCCTATCCCTTAAGTTTTGCATAGTGCACAGGATGTTCTAACGCAAGTTCTTCATAAGTGCCTTCCTTGGGAACCACAATTTCAAGCATCCTGTTTTGATACTTGGTATAGAAATCTTCAGGTTGGCAAGGAATAGGAAAGGTACTTCTGAAACCATCTGGAAACGAACTGGTCCGTCCAACCACCTTTTCAAAACGTGGATCAGCAAATAAGTTGGGATTCTTTTCATCCCTCGGCAACTGCGTTTGAACGGTCACAACACTCTCATTGACAGGGGTTGCATCTGGTGCATAAGGAGAACTGAGATAAACTTCGTAAGCGTAGTCTGGTAATCTATCAGGTAGGTCGTAAGTATCTTTTGCAGCAGAATTGGGAACCCACCGTGGGAACTCAATCTCAATCCGAAAGTGATCTGCCAATTCCGTTATACGATTGACCATTCCGTAGCGACGGTATCGCTCCTTTATGTCATCGGAGTAAATTGCACCTTCTGTCTGAACAGCACCGGGCATTGTTTTTCGGGGAGTTACTGGATCTTTTACCAGAACAGAACGCATAAGTGTCAGGAGTGGTGTGGCAATGAGTGAGGGGACCCAACCATAGAAGGAGGCACCGTACCGAGATTGTTCGTCATCAGGTGATGTCGTAAGTTCATCCTTGAAACGGAAGGTGCCTTCAACAATAGCAATGACTACTCCCAGAAAGATCATCAAATTGCCAGCAGGTGAGAAAAAACTACCATCACCTTGCTTTACACCTATAATAAAAAGGACGAGAGGATAAAGAATCAGATTAATTAGACTGTTAATTCCTGTGGAAATGGCTGAACTGAAGACCCGAGTGTTTCCTGCCATCTCTTCTAACCGCTCTTTAAATGTCGCTGAGAATGCACCGAGAATCGGTTGTCCAAGCATTGCAATCAAACCCAATGGAGGACGTAGCGAGGAGCCAACTGTCTCTGGCAGCTGCACAAATTCTTCTGGAATACCTTGCTCTTTTCCTTTAGATTTCCCCGCATCCTCTGTATCACCTTCAGCTGAGTCGGGATAAACGAATGTCTCAAAGAATTTACTGTTAATATCTATATATGATTCCCATTCATTTGGAACATCGCTTTGCATGAATATCGCTTCAACCGGACATTCATCTACACACGCTGCGCAGTCTATACATACAGCGGGATCAATGTAGAGTTGGTTTTCACCTTCAGAAGTGTGTATACAGTCCACAGGACATACATCAACACATGCAGTGTCTTTTACGTCTACACACGGTTCACAAATTATATATGCCATATCTAATCTTTCCTCCTTTCAAACTCCTCCATTATTATTATACTACATTATTATGTATATATCAAATTGAAAAACAGCAGAACAGCAGAGGTATTCAATTGTCGCGTCGTAATATTGTAGGAAGGGATTCTAACCCCGATTATCTTCTGCCTGAATCACGGATTAAGTGGTCTCCCGTTCATCTTCCTCCTCTTCTGTAGGAGCGACATCCCTATCGCTCCTACATGTCTGTTGTCTGAACCAAGATTTTCAGGATTATAGGATTTCCAAGATGCTTCTAATCAAGTGTCTCTTGTAAAGATTGCATCTAATACCATTTCTAATTGACAAATTGTCATAATGTCCTGTAGGTCGGGTTTCGCTACCGCTTCTACCCGACCTACGAAATAATGTCCTGTTATCATATAGAAATGGTATAACTTTTGATAGCAGATACAGTTCAGTAGATACTTAGCAAGGAAGGTGATTTTCCAAACTCTTATCCTGAAAATCCTATAATCCTGAAAATCCTGGTTCAGACAATCCACCGCGCCTCTGACAGCCGACAGCCGATAGCTGACAGCTAAGAATCTGAAAACCACATGAAACATACATGAAACATATTGTTCACGACTCCACAATCCCTTCCATTCACTCTTAACACCTGTTATAATACTACCACTATGAAAAACAAAAAACCTACACACCCACATTCTCAACAAAAACCTACACCCGTCACCCAAAAAACATCCACCCAAAAACCAATCATAACCCAGCACATAAAAAAGATACAAAAAATGATTTTTTTTACCTCAAAAAAACGCCAAAAAACCGATTTCAACAACCCACAAACCCAGTCAGGTACTCACTTCAGACCAACAACACTAAAAAGATACAAAAATGTTGCAAAACAACACAGTTTTGTATCTTTTTTAAAGGAGAAAAACCCATGAAATTACCAGACAAACACAAAGAATTTGTAGTCAGAATCACAGAAACACAGAGGACGCGGAAAGAAGAGGTGTTTTCAGTGTCTTCTCTGTTTTCCACGCCTTCTGCAATTCAGATAGAAAATTGACAATTGAATGTCTCCGACCTTTTATATGAAAAATATACGTAAACTATGCTATACTATAAGTGCATTTTATAGATAATGCTAAATTTGGAATATGTCATAACGACCAACTGATAACACGATTATTATATTAGGAAACCCGTGGACACAACACAGTCAAAACTTATACCAAAACCCGGAATCGAAACGATTAAAGCATATCAGGGTGGAAAACCGATTGAAGAAGTAAAACGTGAACTCGGTATCTCTGATATTATCAAATTAGCATCAAATGAGAATCCGCTGGGTCCTTCACCGTTAGCATTGCAAGCCATACAGGAAAGTTCCAAGCAAGTGCATTTCTATCCTGATGGAAATGCATACTATCTTAAAGCAGATTTAGCCAAACATCTTGGAGTTACAGAAGATCACTTAATTTTGACAAACGGTTCCAACGAGGTACTTACACTTGTTGGTGAAACCTACCTTGCCCCTGGTGACGAAGTGATCTATTCTGAGGGTGCGTTTGTTGTCTATGGACTCGTTGCCAAAGTAACTGGAGCAACACCGGTGGTCGTACCGATGCAGAAAGACACACACCATCTATCTTCAATGTCAGCGGCAATTACCGATAAAACAAAGGTGATCTTCATAGCAAATCCAAACAACCCTACAGGGACAATGGTTACGGCTTTAGAAACTGCACAGTTCATGGCGCAAGTACCAGAAAATGTGTTAGTCGTCTTTGATGAGGCGTATTATGAATACGTAACAAATCCAGACTACCCGCAGACACTACCTTATGTGATGGAAGAACGCAACTTCATTATCACTCGAACCTTTTCTAAAATCTACGGTCTTGCAGGTTTACGCGTTGGCTACGGTATTGCACCGCCTTCCGTAATCGCAACGATGAATCCTGTCCGTCAACCTTTCAATTGTAACGCAATCGGACAAGCAGCAGCACGGGCAGCACTCAAAGATATTGATTACGTCAAGAAAAGCCAAGAACTAAACGCAGCAGGCAAAACATTTCTATACGATGCCTTTGACAAATTAGGACTTCGTTATATTAAAACTGAAGGCAATTTTATTATGGTATTTGTCAATCAAACCGGTGCCAATTTGGCAGAGGCAATGATAAAAAAAGGAGTTATCGTACGTGAAATGGCAAGCTACGGTTACCCAAACGCTATTCGGGTGACAATTGGCACACAGAAGGATAACGAGCGTTTTATTGAAGTCCTTTCGTCCCTAACAAGAATAAGGTAGGATACATCCTCAATTCATATTTCACATATTACGCAACAACCAACAAAGAAATAAATTCACTGATAACTGATAACTACTATAGCTTATGAAAGAACTTATACAGATTGATAACCGAAAACCCACACGTACAATCCATGTCGGTAACGTTCCCATAGGTGGGGGTAATCCGATCTCCATTCAAACTATGACAACAACGTTAACACACGACGTTGATGCAACATTAGCACAAGTTGAACGATGCGCTGAAGCAGGTGCACATATTGTACGCGTTGCAGTAGCAGAAGAAAAAGATGCGAAAGCACTCAGGGCAATAGTCCAACGCTCCCCAGTTCCTATTGTTTCGGACATTCATTTCACTTATAGATACGCGCTTGATGCTGTAGATGCTGGTGTTGCAAAAGTGCGTATCAATCCGGGAAATATCGGCAACGAGGAAAGGATTTCTCAGATATTATCCGCAGCCAAATCCGCAAACATCCCTATTCGCATCGGTGTTAACGAAGGTTCTCTTGAAAAAGACCTGTTAGAGAAATATCCTTCTCCAACGGCAGAAGCACTAGTTGAAAGTGCAATGCGACATGTCAATATCTGTGAGGAACACGACTTTACGGACATCGCAATCTCTGTAAAATCCAGCGACCCTATCCGTATGATAGAGGCAAACCGTCTGCTTTCGGCGAAAGTTCGTTACCCGTTGCACCTCGGCGTAACCGAAGCAGGAACACCACGACGCGCACATGTCAAATCTACACTCGGAATCGGGACATTGTTGTTAGATGGTATCGGAGATACGCTCCGTATTTCCATCACAGGTGATCCTGTTGAAGAAGTATTGACAGCGAAAGAACTCCTACGTGCGCTTGGAATGGCGGAAGATGTATTGGATGTCATTTCTTGTCCCTTCTGTGGACGCGGTGACCCTGATGCTGATTACGAAAATATCGTTGCCGTTGCAGAGGAACTTTTAGATAAAAACGGGATCAATATGCGTGTGGCAGTAATGGGATGTGAAGTCAACGGTCCAGGTGAAACGCGTAATGCCAAACTCGGTATACATCTTGGGGGAAAAGAACTCGCAGTCTTAAAGGTTAATGGTGAACGGGTGCGTACCTTCCGCGGCAAAGATGAGGTTAACCCACAGTTCTTAGCAAATGCATTGTTAGAAGCAGCACTGCAAATGCAATCTTTAGACGGATAATTCTAATCGTATAGATAGTTAAAACTGAAGCATGGTTGAGTCATAATGCAATCCATCCTTCATACAATTCAATTGCATTTTCCAACTAAATCAAATATTGTATATGACATACAATACGTTGCAAGGAATGCACAATGAAGCCCGTCCTAAAACTCGTAACCCTTATACTGCTCACACTGACAGTCCAAATTCCACACAGTTACGCACAAGACACCGTAAGAACCATCTATTTCTATCCTAACGACAGTGCACCACAAGCAGGCATAAACGCTACATTAGACACAAAAATGAAAAACGCACAAGCGTTCTTTGCGGATGTCATGGAACTCTATGGCTACGGTAGGAAAACTTTCGATCTGGATACCGATGGTAACGGCAATGTCCTTGTGGATCACGTCCAAGGTAACTTTAACGATGCGTATTACCACGAAGATACCTTTTCCAAAGTATTGACCGAACTTTACGATAGTTACGACACTTCCCAGAATATCTATTTTGTAGCAATGGATATTAGCCCGGAAGTATTGGATGTTAACTTCCGAGGAACAGATGTGGAGGCGTGTGGTATCGCCTCTGGTCATTGGGGAGCTACTCCTGCACACGGAGAGTGCTTTAATTTTGTTGTCATCGCCCATGAACTCGGACACGCATTTGGTTTGGAGCATGATGCTACCAGTAGCGGTAACATTGACCCGATGATCAATTCACCTTGTGCCGCGGCGTGGTTAGATGTACATCCATATTTCAATGGAGGTAATACGGATGCCGGATCCACAACTATCAATATGCTCTCACCGCGACTTGCACCTGAAGAGGGAAATGTCAGATTTAGTTTTGATGTTAGCGATCCTGATGGACTTTATCTCCTCCGCGTGTTCATATATGAACTGGATTCTGTGGTTTCATGTAAGCCATTAGATGGTGATAATGGCACCATTATTATTGATACATCTTATATACCACAATCTGACCCTTCGGCAAACCTTACCATTATGGACAAAAATGGGAATTATACTGAATATTTGTTTGATCTTGATACAGAAAATCTGTTGAACAGCATAAATGTACACATACCAGATCCGAATCTCGCTACTATCATCCGGGAACAAACTAATTTACTCTCGACCGCACAAATTACAACACAAACATTAGCAAGATTAACATCGCTTGAACTTACGGATACAAGCCGTCCAATCACTAATCTAAAAGGACTTGAACAGGCAATCAATTTGGAGACGCTTGTGATACGAAATCAGAAGAGAATAACCGATTTCTCACCGCTAAGCGACCTTACCGAGCTCAGAACTTTGGAAATATCAAGTAGTGGATTCTCCGATCTTTCCATACTTTCAGGACTGACAAACTTGCAACATCTGAACCTTGCTGATAATGATATTCGAGATGTATCTGGTCTATTAGTGTTAACAAACTTGTTGACTTTAGACCTAAGAAACAATCAAATTAGAGATGTGAGTCCACTGGAAACACTAACAAACCTTGAACAGTTGTTGGTTGCTGGAAATCCAATTCCCAATCCAACACCACCACGCACAATGGAGGAACAAAACCCTAATCTTGAACCTAATGATGATCCAGAACCCAACCCAACACCACCAACCGACACTGAAACACCGCCCAGCAACGTAACACCACCTACAGAGGTAACACCACCCACCGTACCGCCTGTTGACACTGAAACACCTATTGACCCCGATCCACTTACCAACGCCGATCCGACCTTTATTGATGGTACCAGTGCAGTTCGTTGGGTGCTGGAAAAATCACCAATAGGCACAAATGTTGGCAGTCCCATATCTGCCACCGATATTGACAACGATACTTTGACATATATAATCACTGGAAACAGGGATACATGGGTGTTTGAAATTGATAGCAATACAGGTCAACTAAAAACAAAAGTGAAAATGTTATATCACCAGCAGAATATATATAACGTTGACGTATCTGTCTCTGATGAAAATGGTGGTAGTGCAACTATTTCGGTTACAATCAACGTCGCACAAATAGGGGGAGACATCATACCGGAACTAATACCGATTCATGTTAGTTTCAGCGAATTGATGGTAACTTCAAGAGGTGGACTACATTCGCTACCGCAATGGATGGAGTTGTATAATGGATCTCAAACAGAGGATGTTAATCTCACAGGATGGTTGTTGGCAATTGAAGCACGCGACCTAAACGGAACACATAGACTTGGGGTTATTTCTCTAAAAGATTTATACATACCACCAAAGGAAACAGCACTAATAGTGACGTGGAATGCCAGACAGAAATCTGATCTTCTCTCAGAAAATCGTGTCTATCACTTTTTCAGACACCATTCTGATGAATTTGAACAGAATCAACACCGAAACATGATTATCGGTTTAGCTGGTTTCTCGTTGAAATTGATTAATGCGGATGGTATTTTGGTTGATATTATCGGTAATCTGGATGGTGACCCAAGCACTCTCGACGAACCTGCATGGGAAATCCCTGTTGGTCCATCAGAAGATGGGGAACGCGCTTCATTGATGCGCCGATATACGAAAGATGCATTTCTACCGTTAGACGGAACAGATGCTGATAGTTGGCGAAGTACTGCAAATTTCCCGTTAGTTGTTTCATCCTACTGGGGTAACGCAACAGATATTGGGAATCCCGGTTATAGACGTAATGGCACTTTACCTGTTACACTCTCACATTTCTGGGCAGAACATACCGAAAAAGGGATTGTTCTTACTTGGACAACCGAATCCGAGATAGAGAACGCGGGTTTCTATATTCTACGCAGTGAAACAAAGAATGGAGTGTTTAAAGTCGTCACACCAAAATTGATTAAAGGAGCAGGGACCACATCTAAACGCAACGACTATACTTGGATAGATACCACTACAAAACCCAACACACACTACTTTTACCGCATAGTTGATGTTTCCTTTGCAGGAATTCGGCAGCAGTTAGCCACTGTCAGTTTGCGGGGGTTGTTGTCTGCAAAAAAGAAAGACCTGACGACATGGGCGAGTTTAAAAGGTCAATAAGTGTTGTCTGAATCGCTTTGATCCGAGATTCAGAGAGAAGATGCGCAATGGGTTACGCGGACTACAAAACGTTTCTTATCCATAAGTTGACAGTTATAAAGGTGTCACACGCTACAATGTTGGGACATCCCAGACATACATAACACCACCACTTAGACTGACAAGTACTTTTCCATCTAACGCAAAGGCAATCTCACTTACTTTTTTCCGAATACCTTCAAACGTATGGATGGGTTTCTTTGTGCGGAGATTGTAAATGGTTATATTCCCTCTCATATCACCTACCACAAATAATTTACCATCCGGACTAAAAGAAACACACGATATATTATAACGATTTCTTCTGAGAAATACCTTTTTCTTACCTGTATGAACATCATAAAGTTGTATATTTCGTGTAAATGGTGCACAGGCAATCGTTTTACTGTCAGGACTGAACGCGATGTTTTGGACTGAATTCCATTTCCCACTAATAATATGGCTTGCTTCACCTATGTGTGCATTCCATAGTCGGATCGTCTTATCATTACTGTAACTTGCGATAGTCTTGCCATTAGGACTGTAACGGATGAACTTTATTAGCTTTTTATGTCCTTTTAGGATGTTTTTTCGTTCACCTGTGTCTGCATCCCATAGCGAGATGGTATAGTTTGACTTCGCGCTTGCGATTGTTCTTGCATCTGGACTGAAGGCGATACATAATGCTTGTGCATTTTTTCCGTTTATAGTCCACCTATGTTCATGTGTGTTCATGCTCCATAAAGAGATATCTCTGTCACGATTGGTTATAGCAAAGGTTTTTCCATCTGGACTCAAAGCAATGTTTGTAACATAACTAACGTCTTTCTCTCTGAATATATTCTGAACCGTTCCAGATTCTACGTCCCAAAAATAGACCATTTTTTCGTCGGATGGACTTGCGATAGTTTTGTCGTCCGTCCCCATGTTAAAACTGTGAAATTCTGTATTATCGTCAGATACTATTTTTCCATTTTGTTGAGTAAGTAAATTCCAAATGCGGAGACTCCCGTCTAAACTACCACTGACGATTGTGCGAAAGTCTGGACTGCATGCGACACTTTGTACACTGGCTTGATGACCCATGAATGTCCTCTTATGTCCACCTGTCCTTGTTTCCCACACATGGATTGTGCCGTCGGTGCAACCTGCGATTATTAGATTTCCATCTGGACTGAAGTCAATGTCGTTAACACCAGACATTTTTCCCTTGAGTATATGTGTCTGTTCCATTGTGTCCATATCCCACAACCTGATAGTTTTGTCCTTACTTCCACTTGCGAGCATAGTACCATCGGGACTAAACACAGCACTGGTGACGGTAGATTGATGTCCATGCAGATTCATTATGGAGTTTCCAGTGAGTGAATCCCATAAGAAAACTGTCTTCTGTTTCACACCTGCAGCGATTTCAAATCCACTGGGATTGAATGCAACAATATTGATATTGTTTCTTGCACCGAATTCTCTGTGGAGTCCCTTCTTTTCTGTACCCGTTTCCGCATCCCACAAGCGGATATCACTATTCCTACCACCCGTTATAATTGTGTCACCACTTGCGTTGAAAGCGATACTGATGCATGAGAGTGCAATAGCGAGTTTTCGTAGATGTGTGCCAGTTTGCATATCCCACAGATGTATGTCACCGAAATTATCACAACTAACGAGAACTTTGCCATCAGGACGAAATGCGATACATTTCACAGGTCCTATGTGTTTCTTGAGGAGGAACTGTGCTTGTAGAGTAGATGTATCGTATATCCATATACCGATGGATGATGCAACTGCAAGTTGTGTGCCATCTGGTGAGTATTGGATGTCATACATACGTCCTTTGCCGAGTCGTGCGACCGCACCTTCTGGCAACGAAAGTTGCGTATGGTGTGCTTCCTCGGCGATGACAGTGATGTTTATGAGTGAAGGAAAAATAAGTATTAGTATTGTAGATAATTGTATATGTTTTTGTGCATTCATAAAGTTAATTTATCAGATTGACACTCATGATTCAAATAAATATTGACACCAACAAAATACATGATAAGATAATAGACTATACTATAGTCTACATCTTTATTTTGCGGCATAAAACAAATGCAATACTTGCAAAAAGCGATCCGTTCTATTCCTGTACAAATATATTTCCTTACACTATTCTTCCTCTTTTACCACATTATTCTGTTCTTTATCATGCGCAATACAGGTCTTAACCTTGGCGCAGTAAACTATAGCAGACACTTTGTCCCACTCTATGCCCAAACTCAATTTAGTCTGAGTTTGTGGATATTACCCGCACTAATAGTATGCATCGGTTTCCTTTATCTCTGTTATAAGTATATCCTTTCTATCAACCTAAGTTCACGTCAATTGATATTGTTCGCAATAATCTGCTTCATTGCTATCAATATTAGTGTCGCACAAATCGATGGTATCCGTGAAATAAGCATTGAAAACGAACCAGTAAGAATTTTAGCATTATTGGAATCCTACACCCGATCAGGACAGGAATACTATGCAGATGTGCCGTATATAGAGCAACTCGGACTTCGGAAGTTTTTACGAGATTTCAGCGAACCAGAACTGTTCAAAGAATTTTCAGGACACACGCGAACACATCCACCCGGTGGTGTTATTTTCTTATGGATTGTTAGTGAAATCTTCGGTTATAATCTCGTTTCTGCATCGTTAGCGTCAATTCTATTTACCGTAATTGTAGTGATACCAATATACAAACTCGGTGAACGGCTTTACGGGAAAAAGGTGGCACTTTATTCACTGCTACTATTCCTAATCACCCCTAACTTCGTCATGTTCACCACGACATCTATGGATGGTCCTTTTAGTGTGTTCCCAATTGTTAGTCTCTACCTATTTTATGAAGCGAGAGAACGGGAAGCAAAACCATATCTTCAGTTGGACACATTCCGACCGTACAGTTTATTAACTGGTATTTCCCTTGCATTTGGAATGTTTATGACTTATGCCACTGTTGTCGTTGGTGTCTTTATGTGTGTTGTCGCATTGTTAGAACGAAACAGGTTCGTGCAATACTTGAAAGTTTTGGCATTTGCAGCAACAGGTTTTATTGGATTCTACATTTTTCTTAGTATACTTACCGATTTCCAACCGTTTGACGCACTTTGGGCAGCGATTAAAAAAGACGAAGCAGGAATGGGAACCGGTTATGAAAGCGTAGGTCGGTATTTCCATCTAAGCATTGCAAATCTTTTCGCATTTCTTATGGGTGTAGGTATTCCAATTACAGTGGTCTGGATACGTCAAATTGTTTCAACAGTTCAGGAGTGGAAGCAGGGGAATGGAAGCAATCAAACAGGTTTCTCATGGATTTTATCTCCAGAAAAAACAGACACCTATGTTATCGGTTTTCTAATAACGCTCCTATTTTTTACTTTTTCGACCTTGTTTACAATGGAGGTAGAACGTATCTGGATTTTCATGGTGCCGTTTCTCGTTATACCTGTTGCTAAACATCTCACTACACGACCGCTTTCAGATCTATATTGGGTTGGTGGAATGTTAGTTGCACAGCTCATCTTGTCAGAAGTCCACCTTTACACATATTGGTAATACCATCATGCGGATTCTTTATGTCATTGATTCCATGACAAAAGACGGTGCAGAATCGCAATTACTTAAGACATTAACACAGTTCACACCGGACCGATATGAAGTATTCGTAGTCCTAAGTCGTGCTGAAGGGGAACGTATCGGTGAACTTACGTCATTGAAATGTGTTCAAGACGTAACCACACTTTCGGGTGAAAGCAATCGGATGAAACTGTTAGAAAAAGCCTTCACACTTGGTGGAATTATCAAGGCAGTTCAACCGGATATCGTTCACAGTTGGTTGTGGTATTCCAATTTTCTTTGTGGTGTTTCCCGTAGGTTCGGTCTATTGCGTAAGATTCCGTTCATTGCATCACAACGTGGGGATTACCATGCAAGATATGGCAAATTCCGACTCTGGCTTACAGAAAAACTTATATACAATACTACCGACTGTTTACTGACCAATTCAGAACAGATACAACATCATCTTCTCCAACTCTATCCACATAAAAGGATTATTAGCATTCCAAATTTACTGGAATTACCATCTGAGGTATGGACACAGAAACAGAGAGAATCATCTGAAGCGAAGTTAATTATTAGTGTAGGACGATTCGCACCGGAAAAAGGACATCGCTATTTAATTGAGGCATTGAGTTTACTTAATAAAAACTATGGACATTGGAGATGTAAATTCCTTGGTGATGGTGAACTGGAGTCAGAACTCCGCGCACTCACTGCAGAACACAACATATCAGATCAGGTGATGTTTCCGGGATTCTGCGAGGATGTCTTCTCAGAACTATTGAACTCGGATCTTTTTGTGCTTCCCTCTCTACATGAAGGTTCCCCCAATGCACTTATTGAGGCGATGGGTATTGGCATGCCGTGCATCGCATCAAATGTGGGTGGAATCAAAGATCTGATTGAAAATGAGAAGAATGGCATCAGTATTCCGTCACAAGATTCAGTTGCATTAGAGGCAGCAATACATAGAATGTTAACAGAACCAGAGTTTGCGCGTGAATTAGGTAAAAACGCGCGCAAAACTATACGACAGAGGTTCAACACCGATGAATCTATTCAGAAATTAGAAGAGGTTTATCAAAGTTTCGCAAAGTAATATCATGTCGAACATACTCGCAAACTTTATCAAGAATGCTATTTCAGCAGTTATTTTCCTATTCGGCATTCCGTTTTTCGTCAGAGAATGGTTCTACAGAAATAAGACAGCAATCCTTCTTTACCATGATGTGCAGCCGGATGTCTTTACAAAACATGTCTCTTACCTCTTGTGTCATTACAAGATTATTTCATTAGATTTGTTAGTTTCCGCAATACACAACAAAGATTTGTCGGAAATTCCTCCGAAAAGCGTTGTGATTACGATTGACGATGGTCATGCTGGAAATATCGCACTCTTGCCAATAATTATGCAATACGACATCTCCCCAACAATCTATGTATGCACGCAGATAATCAACACACATCGGCATTTCTGGTTTAGAATACCTACACTATCCAAGAAAAAAAAAGAACATCTAAAAAGACTACCAAATGCCGAACGGTTAACGCATCTGAGTC
The DNA here is from genome assembly GCA_022825665.1 of Candidatus Poribacteria bacterium. GTDB lineage: Bacteria > Poribacteria > WGA-4E > WGA-4E > WGA-3G > MSPOR6. The sequence goes on along the minus strand of JAJDWI010000010.1, from coordinate 80,889 downwards.
AGACATCTAATTTTGAACCTGAAAAAGAATACGAAGATAGGCAGGCACTAAGTTTAAATGAAATGAAACAGATGATGCATTACGTTGACTTCCAACCCCACACCCAATTCCATCCAATCCTTCCCAACTGTACAGAAACAGAATGTAAACAAGAGATACTTGGTAGTAAAATCGATTTAGAAAAACACTTGAGTATTGAATGTCATCATTTTAGTTATCCGAATGGGAATTATACCGAACGTGAGATTGAATTCGTAAAAGCTGCGGGTTTCCGCTCTGCACGCACGGTAGACATAGGATGGAATAGGAGTGATACATCTCCGTATCAAATGAAGACTATTCCGATTAGTGATGATGCTGGACTCATCCGTTTTCGCGCTGAGTTGACGGGGATTCCACAACAGATTGGAAAATGGGTAAATACTATATTATGGCGAATAACCATTTAACACAATGGCACAGAGCATATATTAAGAATGCTTATCGTGAGTTAGAACAAGGCACAACGCGAAAGCAACTTGACGCGCTGAATATCAAGGCAACTGGTAAAAACGTCTTGGATGTCGGATGTGGACCAGGAAACCATCTTGTCATGCTGTCCAAACACAGTCCGAAATTGCTTGTTGGCGTTGACATTGACGAGAGATTCTTAACTATCGGACGTTCCAGAATGGCAAAATTAATACGACCTTCTTCAACGAAACCTTCACTGATCAACGCATCACTTCCAACCTTACCATTTGCAGACAACTCTTTCGACCTTGTAACATGTTTTCTTGTGATGCCACACGTGCCTGACGATAAAGAAGCGTTATCTGAACTCGCGCGTGTACTAAAGGTTGGTGGGACCCTCGCTATTTCTGGACATGGATTGGGTTTTCCGCTCCGTTATCTCATACGTTTCAGAATAAAACCTTTACAGATGTATCTTGCCAGCATAATATATAGATTGACAGGAAAAAAAATCATTCGAAACACGTTACAAAATGATAAAAAGATGTGTCAGATTCTAAAAGGCATCGGACTAACAGTAGATGTATTGCTCCACAATAAGAGAGTGTTGGGTTGCGTTTCTACCTATTGGATTGGCGCGACGAAGATGGATACGAAAAGTGAAATGAGTCCTAAGGCAACACAGTAATAGGAAAATAGAGAAAATCTTCCACGATTTAACACTGCTAATAGAAACCGCAACGCAATATAACCAACAATAAAGGATGCAAGCATTCCTGCCGCTAAAATATAGTAAGGGATTGTTGTATCTCCAATATCCTTTAATTTCAGGATAACTGCGCCAAGTATCGCAGGAATCGAGAGCAAGAAGGAGTATTCCGCTGCCGTTTTTGCTGGTATACCCAAAAATAGCGCGAGTGAGATTGTTGTGCCCGAACGTGAGATGCCTGGGGTAATTGCACAGCCTTGGGCAATACCGATAAGCGGTGCGTGCCAAGTTTCAACAAGTTCTGTTTGAGAATCTGCACTATCCGTTTCCTGCCTTCTCAGGCGAGGTAATTGGAGTATTATACCTGTAAGTATTAGCATGATGCTAACAAGATGCACATTGCCAAAAAAGGATTCCAACTGTTCTTTGAACAGCACGGCGATGATACCTGTCGGTATAGTTCCGAGAAGGATTAACCATATAAACCTGAGTTCAACCGATGAATTGACCGTTGTTTTCGGTTCTCGGTAAAATTGGGACTTCCCAAGAGTTGATAATCCACCGACCACTAATTTCCCTATTGCCCCACGATATACAGCAAGCACAGCGAATAGTGTGCCTAAATGTAGCATAACGTCAAAAAAGACGAGGTGTTCTTTCAATCCGAGATATTTCTGTGCTAAAACGAGATGTCCTGAGCTACTGATGGGGAGAAATTCGGTTAGTCCTTGCAAAATGCCGAGAAAAATGGCTTCAAATAACGTCATAACATCTATTTTATGTGTATACGCCACATCTTGCAAGTTATTTATTCCAAAGCAGCATAAGTTGTTCGCTCTATGGATACTGTTTGCTTGTAGAGTTGAACTTCTATTACCAACTACAAAAAGGTCGCGATTCGGAGATCGCTCCTACAAGAGTCAATAAAACTAACCGAATACCATCTTGACACCTATGGGTAGAACACAGCATAATCTATAGAACAACTTATATAGGCAAAGGAATTTGATTGGTATACTGGTTTATCCGATGAATTGCCAGATCAATATATTTCTCCTCAATATCGTATCCGATATAGTGTCTATCTGATTTTATAGCACTTAAACAGGTTGTCCCACTCCCACAAAATGGATCTAAAACAACATCACCGATGAAGGTATATAACTGAATCAATCGGTGTGGAAGTTCTTCAGGAAATGGCGCAGGATGTCCAATCCGTTTCGCAGATACAGAAGGAAATGTCCAAACACTTTTTGTCCACTCTAAAAAATCTTCTTTACAAATAGTATTTTCTTTACCGTTGCGCTTCCGAGAGAAAGAGCCTTTGGAGAATACAAGGATATATTCGTGGACGTCTCTCAATACAGGATTTGCCGCGGACAACCAACTTCCCCATGCTGTAGAACTTCCCGCGCTTGCAGCTTTGTCCCAGATTATTTCACCCCGCATATAGTAGCCTATTTCCAACATATCCTCTATGATGTGGCTATGCAGTGGAATATAGGGTTTCCGACCTAAATTGGCAATATTTATACACACCCTACCACCGGTTACCAACTTGTTGTAGGTTTCGGCAAACACAGCACGTAGGAGTTCTCTATACTCATCCAACGAAAGATCGTCATCGTATTCCTTTTTCGCATTGTAGGGAGGAGAGGTAACCATCAAATGTATACTGGAATCTGGAATCTCTGACATTTTTTCGCTTGAAGCACAATAGAGTTGGTCAAGGTTTTCAGGAGGAATAGGGTTTTCTATCCATGTTTCTGGTTCAGGAGGGACTTGATCAGCGTAAAGTTTTCCCTTATAAAATTCACTGGAGTCATGGTTTATTCTACCTTGTGTTCCAAAAGCACTTGTCTGTGTGCCTTGCCTTTGAGATTCATGTTTCGGTTTTTCCATATTCTCATTCACTTTAATACCGATCTGGGTACCAAAAGATTACATCACGTTTTGGAAACAGAACCCGCAAAAACTCTGAGATCTCATCAGAAACAGACGTGTCCAAATTGACCTGATCCCAACCAATTACACCAAAGAGAAGTTGCCAGAAATCTTCCTCGTTGAAATCCAAATCAACTGCATTAGATGCATCATTCGTGATCTGTATTGTGCTGTTTCCATTGTATCGTAGTACTGCTTGTTGGTTATTGACAGTAGGAAATTTCACAGCGAGTGATGGAAACGTCTGTTCGGAGGCAGCAATTTGCGATTCCCATCTAACAACGAGACGACGTAGAAGGACAGGTAAACTCACTGCGTATAACATCATTGCAGTATCTGTAGTGTGGGTTAATTCAGTATTACATCTTGCAATCAGACGTTCTACAAATGGATGTTGAGGCGTAAATACACCTGTTATCTCTCCAACACCTTCTATCTTACTAACTTGCAATAAATGTGATACAAGAGTATCTATCACTTCAAGGTTATCAGGAATATATCCTACCTCAAGTACCTCAGCACACTTTTCGTCTATCTGATAGTTAAGGTATCCGATAATATCACCATTACGATGTGCTACAACCGAAGGGAGAATACCGCGTATACGTGAAGGTTCCATATCCCAATAAGCGCGAGTACGAGAAACAGTTCCACTCTGTTGGACATTAGCGAGGTCGTGTATTGAAGCGACAGCATCCAAATCGGTTTCTACGTTGAAAGTACGCACCTTCGGAACAGATTGATTTTCTGTTGATGTTGTGTTATTACACGCTATTTTGAAACCATTTAAGGGAAAGGATGTCCACCCAAATCTGTGGTAAAACGTTTCAGGGATAATTGTAAACAACACTCCAAGGTCACAACTTGTTGTCTGTAGGTAGTCAATTGTTTGCCGCATCAAGGCAGAAGCATAGCCGACACCACGATATTTTGTATGTGTACATACTCCTCCGATACCACCCATAGTTACAAGGGACGCTCCGATTCTAATCCTTCGTTCCCAAACACGCAAAGTAGAGACAACCCTATCATTTACAACAACGACTCGTGTTTGTGATAGTCTGTAACTGCTATCTCCTCGTACATACTGCCAATATCGTTCATGCTGATTTGGGTTAAATGCCTCACAGTTTAATTCAACGACCTGTTCTAATTCTGATTCGCGAGCTGCTCTGATTTCCATATTTTCAATCACCGGTTTACTTCATTGTAAAGATTACACCTAACGCTTCATTTGGGGTCTGTATCAACTTTTCGCATGCTTCAGATGCTTGTTCAATTGGTGCAATATCTGTGATCAAAGGTTGCACCTTAACTTTACCTTCTGACATCAATCTTAGAGCCAACGTTAAGTTTCGTTGTGTTGGCCAAGGGACAAACACAGGTGGGTAATCTGCACCGTGTTCATAATCCTCGTCGTGGTAACCTGGTCCGGTTCGTGCCGCGCTAATGACATCTACGTTTCCAAGTCCAGCAGCAAAACCGTGTGTAATACTTGCACCACCAACGATAACAATTCGTCCCATTTTGTGTGTATCAGGTGCTGTCTTCAGCATTGCACGAATCTGTTGAAAAGCACTTGTTGCATCTCCACCAAAGGCAATAATTCCACAATCCATACCGTATCCATTGGTGAATTCTTGAGAAATTGGGAGTGGGTCTGTTTCAGATACATTAATTGCGAGATCAATCCCAGCAGTTTCTGCGATTCCTAACCGCAATGGCAGTTGATCTAAACCGATGACATAAGCACCAGCAGTCTTTGCAATCTGTGATGCGAATTGTCCAACAATACCTAAACCAGCGACGACTACATTTTCACCGATACGGATACGTCCGCGTTGCACTGCATGGAGAGCTGTCGCCGCAAGATGTATTGATGCGGCTTCCTCATCCTTGACGTTATCGGGTATCTTAGCACACAAGTTATGCGGAACACATGCATAAGTTGCGTGCAACGCATATCCGCCACCCATACCAGCAACTCTGTCGCCGATCTCAAATTCGTCGCAATCCCCCTCTTTTCCGATGACGACACCAGCATTCGTATATCCGAAGGGACGTTGCTGTGTCGCAGGACGTGGATTCTCACGTCTCCGTTTGATACCACCAAGTTCTGTCCCAGGGCTGACCATAGAGGTGTGTACTTCAATTAGCAGTTGCCCCGGTTTGGGTGCAGGGGTTTCTTGTTCTTCTGTCCAGATTTGACCCGCATCATTCCTTATCACAACTTTTCTTGTTTTGCTCATATCTGTTTCCTTAGATTAGTTCTTCCTTAAGAACTTTACTCGTATATGATTTTAACACCAATCGTATTTTAATCTATTTCTCTATAGTTGTCAATCATACAGTCTATCTTCTCTATCTTGTCAGAGACATTCAATTGTCGATTTTTTTGTCTGAATCGCTGAAGACGCTGAAGACGCTGAATGAAGAGGGGTTTTCCGTGATTTAGGGAGAAGAACGGACAAGGTGTCCTCGTCCCTACGTATTGTCTGAACCAGGATTTTCAGGATTTCAGGATTTTCAGGATAAGAGGTTGGTTTGGCGGTAGAGGGATGGTCGTGATTATGAGATCGCTCCTACAGAATGTTATGTAAGAGGTGCGTGAAACGAGTGTGGTGACCTCGCCCCTACGATAATGTGAGAAAAGAGGTGCTTGAATGCGGGCGAGGAAACCTCGCATCTACGGAATTGAAGTATGTTTCTTAATAGAGTGAAATCCACACTATGGAGTAACTATTGTAATCAGATCAACATATTAGACGTTGCATACTAAACCTAAAAATGTTGACACGTCTAAACACAACTGAAATTAATTGAACTTACAATCCAAATATTCTTGACAAAAACGCTTAAATTACATATAATAGAAACATAATGAGTTGAAATGCCGTATAACTTAATAAACATATAATAGGGAGAAAAATAATGGCAACAACGGTTCGCTACAAAGATGGTGTCACAATTTTGGAACCATCAGGGAAAATTATGGGCACTGGGGTAACCGAACTGCGGGAGGTAATTACTTCTGAGATAGATGCCTCCGATACGCCAAGAATTCTGATTGACTTTGAAAAGGTTAACATGATGGATAGTTCCGGACTTGGAACGCTCATGGGTGCTCATGTCACTATTACTCGACAAGGTGGTAGAGTCGGTGTAATCAACGTCGGTAAGAATATCAAAAACCTGATTGTCCGTAGCCGACTTGCGAGCATCTTTGAACATTTTACCTCTGAAGATGAAGCTGTCTCAACGTTAGGCAGCGAAACCTAAAATACATTTTCGTTACAGCAGCGACTTGGAGGCTGCATTCATGCCGATTATACAATCAGAGCGAGACGGTGTAATCATTTTCAAACTTAATGGTAGAATAATATCACCAGATATTGATGACATAACAGACACCGTTCAAAAAGTGTTATCAGAAATAGAAAATCCACCGAAGTTGGTATTTGATTTTAAAGACGTTACCAGCATGGATAGTTCAGGACTTGGTGCGTTGATGAAGATCTATGCCGATGTACATCCACGTGGTGGTACGATTGCTGTGATTAATGTCAACAAACATGTCAAAAACCTTATTGTCATGGCGAGACTTATCACTGTCTTTCGTAATTTTGAAAGTGAAGATGAAGCGGTGTGGGCACTGCTTAACCCGCCGTCCGATCTACCACAGTAATTTTTATTAGGGAAATGTTCAATGATAAAAAATATCCTCGTTTCCATAGGTGATACAGATTACGAAAAAAATGCCTTTGATTACGCAGGACAACTCGCTGTTCTTTTGGGAACACACCTTTCTTGTGTTTTTTTTCAGGACAGTTCCCATGGTGGAAGCGCAGAAGTCGCAGAAACGGTGATGCGTAGAACAGAAAAGGAATGTGACCTATATGATTTCTTAGATTATCATATTGAAGCTGTTGCTGGAAACCCACGACAGATGATCTGTCAAAAAGCACATTCCGCAGATTTAGTGGTGGTTGGACTTCCGGAAGAAATAAAAACACAAGGGTTTAAACTCATACAAAATCAGATTGATGATGTACTCGCACATATTACCAAACCCATTATAATCGTGCATGAACAGTGTACATTACTACGTAAAATATTGGCGGTACATCACGGGGATATTTACTCTGATCACGTCCTCTCTCTTGCTGCAGAAATTGGAGAATTAACGAAGGCAAGCATTTTAGGACTTGCTCTTTCAAATACTACGCAAGAAGCTACAGATATTAAGCAACAGATGGAATCCTACCTACATTTTTACGATGTCCCCACCGAATTTATAACTGCCCTCGGTTTCACGGTGACAAATATTTTGGAAAACGCTGAAGAAAACGATTGTGATCTGATTGCTCTCAGTGCAAGTCACCACGGACGCCTGTATGAAATGGTTTTTCAAAGCACTACCCAAACTGTCGTAAAACTTGCGAATCGTGCCGTTCTAGTAACAAAATAGTGAGGCGTTTCCATGGCAGCTGCATCCGATTCATTAAATACTTCTATTTTTATGCAGATGTCATCAGATATGTATGGGTATCTCTACCTTGATGGGACATTCTGTCCACTCAATCCTGCTTGGGAACAAGTTCTCGGTTACACCTGTGCTGAACTCCAATCACAACCTTGGATTGACCACATCCATCCCGATGACCGTCAACTCACGGTCGCAGAAATTAGGAAATTAAAAACAGAAAATTGTAATAATGTCTCTTTTGAGAATCGTTATCAGTGTAGTGATGGCAAGTACAAGAGGTTACATTGGTCGGTACAACCGGACCCAGAACATTCGCGCTATTGCGCTGTTGTGCGTGATACCACAAGACAAAAGAGGTTAGAAGCAAAGCTTCGTGAAAATGAATTGCGGTTTAAACAATTGGCACAAACGTATTCACAGGAAAGCGAATTTCTTCACACTCTTATGGATAATAATCCTGATCATATTTACTTTAAGGATATTGAAAGTAAATTTGTTCGTATTAATCGTTCCCTTGCGAATCGATTTGGATTGAAAAATCCAACTGAGGCTGTTGGAAAAAGCGACTTTGATTTCTTTACCCGCGAACATGCCCAAGAAGCATATCAGGATGAGAGAACGGTTATTGAAACTGGTAAACCGATAGAAGCAAAACAGGAAAAGGAAACTTGGCCCGGTGGACAGGATACATGGGTATCTACAACGAAAGTACCGTTACGAGATAGAAGCGGACGTATTAAAGGGACCTGTGGCATCTCCAGGGACATCACAGAATACCAACATGCTGATCAGGCACTGCGTGATTCAGAAGCAAAATGGAGGTCTCTGGTTGAGAGCGCGCCAGACTTAATATCTACGCTTGACTTAAACTATCAGATGCAGTTTATCAATAGAATTCCGACAGGTGTTGATATTACTATAGACGATGTTGTTGGAGAAAGCATTTTTGCTTTTTTGACTCCTGAGCATCATGAAGGATTTCGACAGGCATGTCAGCAAGTTATTGAAACCGGTGAAGTTGCAGGATATGAAGTTCAAGGGAAACTTAGTCAAAATTGGTATGCCTCATGGATTGCCCCAATTACACGCGAGGATGAAATTGTTGGGTTTGTCATGACCTCAACGAATATCACCGCCAGAAAGAAAGCAGAAATTGAGTTGCAGGAGAGTGAGGAAAGGTTTCGCCGGGCTGTGCTTAATGCCCCTCTACCGATTATGATTCATGCTGAAAATGGCGAGGTGATTCTTATTAGTCGTGCTTGGACTGAACTAACCGGTTATACCTCTGAAGATATGACCACTGTATCTCAATGGTTGGCACAAGCCAATAGTGAAATGAGCGAGGAAATTCAAGAATATCTGGGTCAGGTTAATGAAAATAAAGAACGTGTTGTCCCAGCGCAATATGGGATCAGGACGAAAGCAGGGAAAAAGCAGATATGGGAATTTAGTTCCTCTGTTCTTGGCGTCCAACCTGACGGAAAAAAGATCATTATTAGCATGGCACTTGATATAACTGAACGATTAAAAGCGCAGGAAGCCATGCAAAGTGCCAAAGAAACTGCAGAATATGCAAGTCGCGCTAAAAGCGATTTTCTTGCGAACATGAGCCATGAATTACGTACCCCTTTAAATGCTATTATTGGATTCGCTGAAATACTCAGAGATGAATTAGTTGGTCCGATAAACGATGAACAGAAGGAATGTGCTAATGACATCCGAATTAGTGGGCAACATCTATTGGAGATGATTAACGATATATTGGATCTATCCAAGATTGAAGCAGGGAAGATGTTCTTACAACTTGAGGAATTTGAAATCATTGACGCTGTTGAGGAAGTCAACGCAATTATCAATGCGCTTGCTCTGAAAAAGAATATTGAATTAACGTTGACAGGTCCACAAAATGCTATTATTGAAGCTGATCGCGTGAAAGTTAAACAAATATTTTACAATTTACTATCAAACGCTGTCAAGTTTACACCAGAAGGTGGAAAAGTAACAACACAACTGGAAGTTACATCTACCACTCTACAGACTAAGGTTATAGACACAGGTATAGGAATTGCTGAAGAAGATAAAATGAAACTTTTCGCTCCTTTCACACAGATTGATACATCAAAATCGAGACGTTATGGTGGTACAGGGCTTGGACTTGCTCTGACACAACGTCTAATAGAATTACATGGGGGAGAAATTCGTGTCACAAGTGAAGAAGGACAAGGGAGTACTTTCTTCTTTAATCTGCCATTAGTGCAAAACGTTAAAACTGATAATTTTTAGCATAAGCAACGTGTCTATTGCTACAATTAGAACACCAGAATCATTACACAAAACTACTGTTTCCTTCCACTGTTCCTCATATACACGAAGTCCTAAAAAAGTAGATCACGGTAGTTCTTCTATATACACACTAAACTAAGTTGTCTCCAAATGTGAAGTCCAGTATCTATTTCTATACGCCCGATGTGTAAAACCTAACATTGAATATGAAAAATTCGCAGTCCATCCTTGTCATAGAAGACCAAGAGTTGAACCGAAAGGTAGTACGCATTCTCTTGCGATCCGAAGGCTACAAGGTAATTGAAGCAGTCAACGCAGCTGAGGCACTTGTGTATTTAGAACAGGATGTCCCGGCACTCATTCTAATGGACATTGCACTCCCAGGACAGAGCGGTGAAGAATTGACTCGACAGATTAAAACAAATCCAGATTGGGGCAATATACCAATTATTGCATTGACTGCAGCTGCAATGTCAGGGGACCGTGAACGACTGTTAAAGGCTGGTTGTGACGACTATCTCAGCAAACCGATTGATACACATGAGCTTTTGCGACGTATAGCACACTATATCAAAGGAAGTAAGGTATGAAATCTGATAAATCAGCCAAAATACTTGTTGTTGACGATGAACCCCGCAATGTCAAGATTTTACAGATACAATTACAGGCACGTGGCTATACAGTACTCACTGCAAGTGATGGAGCTGAAGCATTACAGATTATATCTGATGATATACCCGACCTTATTTTATTAGACATCAACATGCCGAAAGTAGATGGATTTGAAGTAGTTACAAGGGTCCGATCGGAAAAAAAGACAGAATTTATCCCGATCATCATGATTACTGCATTGCGTGATACACATGAAAACCGCATTAAGGCTGTTGAGGCAGGAGCAGACGACTTTATTGAAAAGCCTTTTAATAGTTTTGAAGTATTAGCTCGGATTAAATCCCTTTTACGTATCAAGTTATACCACGATACACTTGAACAACACAATACCCGTTTAGAGACTGAATTACAAATGGCTCGTAGTGTTCAAGAGATAATAATACCTCAGAACGGTACACAAGAATTAGCAGGATTTCAGATCGCATCCTATTCTTGTCCTGCTCTCGCTGTCGGTGGAGATTTTTTTGATGTATGGGAGATTGATGAGAATCGGATAGGTGTATTAATATCTGATGTGATGGGTCATGGTGCTTCGGCTGCACTCGTCACTGTTTTTATTAAGACAGTTTTATCAGAACATCGGGAACATATAAAGGACAACCCCTCCCAGATATTGCAAATCCTTAACACGCGTTTCAATGATATAATAAGTTCCCGTTTGTTTATGTTTGCGACAGCATTTTGCGCAGTTTTTGATTTAACAACGAAACAACTTGTCTGTTCCAATGCTGGACATCCAACCCCGTTTTTGCAACACGGATTACAGTCTGAATGCGAAAGGATTACTGATAAACAGACAGGAAACGGTTTAGGCATTCGGAGAGAATCCGTATATGAAAATTGTTATTATCGATTTGATTCCTCAAGCAGGGTTTTTTTCTATACGGATGGAGCCTATGAAGTGAGAAATTCACAGAATGAAAATTTTACTGTGGAACGGTTACAAGATGTGATTAAATCGTGTGATGCTGAATCACCAAATGATCTGATTGAATTTGTTTCTGATACAATAGCGAAGTATAGTCATGTGCATCCGTATGAGGATGATTTGACACTGATAGCAATTCAAGGTTAACCATTTTCTGGTTGGACATCCCGATAGAAAATCGCCGTTACATCGGTGCCACCGACCATATTTGATTTAAATTTATGGTCATCTGCAAGGCAATCTATAAGATATAGTCCATGTCCACTTTCACCCGTTGGTGATCGTTTAGCCTGAATCTCCGCTAATTTCTCAGGAGATAACCAATCCCGCGTGTTAACACCACCCTTATCACTTACGACAATTTCAAGTGCTCGCATGTCCACAGATATTTGTAACTGAATGCCACAGGATACACATTTAGAACCATGGTAAACAGCATTGCTACAAATTTCGTCAAGAGCGAGTTGTATATCTGCTATACGTTTCTTGGTAAATCTGAGTGTTTCAGATAATTTTCCAATAAATGCACGTACTGATTCGAGATAATAAACATCACTTGGTACTTTCAATTCAATGCAGGATTTTTCCATTGGAACACCATTTGTTTGATATAAACAGATTAAAAAGCCGCAATGGCACTCTTTTCAGTTTCATATATTTCAACAACGCTTGATGCCCCTATGAGATTAAAAGTGCGTGTAAGTGTTGAGGCTAAGTTACAAAGTTTAAGGTCGCCTCCGTTTTGCCGAAGTCGTTTTGCGATACCTACTAACGTGCCTACTGCTGTGCTATTGATGTGACTTACTTCGCTAAAATTTACGACTACTTTACTCACCTTTTCTGTAAGAAGACTCTCCAGAACTTTCCGCAAATCTGAGGCAGCGTAACTGCTTAGGTCAGTTTTTACATCAATAATTTTGATATCCGCATTTTCACGAAGTGTCATAAATTCGGTACCAGTCATAAATACCACCTTCTGTAGTTAAAATCCGTATTTACATTTTAGTTTATATCCATAAAAAAAGCAATCATTTTTTGAATATTAAATTCTTTGAAGCATAATAGTCCGTAACTTTACCTGACATTCAAAAAGAAGATTATTGTTGCATTTCTATGTACATTGTGATATACTATTAAGCAACCGATTTGAAAGTGTCAGAAGCACTTCGCAACAAGGAGGAACTGGCGGACTTAACGCTATTTTGCGTTTTGAGGAGACCCAGGTATCTTAATGAATAACGAACAAACCCATACAGATGATTCCACAGTTGGTGTGGATGAAGAGAAACAACATGTTGAAGATTCTACTGAAGTAGCACACGCTGAAGCAGATGAAACCGAAGCATCAGAAATAACCGATGAAGGTTCTACAAATGGAACAGAAGTTGAGAACAATGAGACTGAATCTGCTGCTGATGAGACTGAAACAACACAAGAGGAACCGACAGTTGAGGATTCTACACAGCAAGATTTAGTAGAGGACACAGCCCAAGATACTGAATCTGTAGAAGAATCCATTGCTGTTGAGGGACAAAATGATAAATCAGAAGATGAATCTGAGGAAACAACTGATGACATTGTAACCGAGGATGATTCACAAGAAGTTGAGTCTGAAGAGACCGTCTCAGCAACCGACACCGAATCACCTGAAGTTGTGTCTGAATCTGCTGAGCAAACTGCTGAAACTGAGAGTGACGCGGTTGACGAACAAGCAGTTCCGATGAGTCAAGAATCTCTTGAAGAGGCTTATGATAACTCACTCAAGGCGTTTACAGATGGAGAGATTGTAAAAGGCACAGTTGTGGATGTAAGTCGCGATGAGGTAATGATTGATATCGGATTTAAGTCTGAAGGTTATATTCCAGCAGCAGAATTTGATTCTGGTGAGAACGATTTACCTAACGTTAAAGTTGATGATGAGATTGATGTTTACATTGTCCGCCGTGAAGATTCAGAAGGACAAATAGTACTATCTAAGAAAATAGCAGACCAAACATTAGTTTGGGATGAGATTACCCAGGCTTATGAAAGCGGGACTCCTGTTGAAGGTCAGATTAAGGAGAAAGTTAAAGGTGGACTTCAGGTGTCTGTAGGTTCTTTACGTGCATTTCTCCCCGCATCACAAGTTGAATTAAGACCTATTCAAAATCTTGAGCAATATATTGGTGAAGTTTTTCAGATGAAGGTCATCAGCATGAGCAAACGACGAAACAACATTGTTTTGTCACGTCGCGCATGGCTGGAAGCTGAGATGGCTAAAAAGAAAGAAGAGGTCTTAAAAACAATTGAGGTAGGTCAACTTATCACCGGAGTAGTGAAGAATATTACTGCATTTGGGGCATTCGTTGATCTCGGGGGTGTTGATGGGTTGCTTCATAAAACCGATATGGCATGGAAACGTATACACCATCCATCCGAAATTGTCAATATCGGTGATGAAATTGAAGTACAGGTCATTGCCATTGGAAGGGACAACGAAAAAATATCCTTGGGATTGAAGCAAAAAACAAGCGATCCTTGGGAAAACGTTGAAGAAAAATATATCATCGGTTCTAAAGTTAGTGGAACGGTTGTGAACATTGTCAATTACGGTGTGTTTGTTCAGCTTGAAGAAGCGGTTGAGGGATTGATTCACGTTTCTGAAATGGCATGGACTCGACGTAATGTCGCACCGTCACGCATTGTTACCAAAGGTGATGAAATTGAGGCGATTGTCCTTGAAATTTCTAAAGAGGAAAAAAGAATCTCATTAGGAATTAAACAATTACAACAGAATCCGTGGGAACTTTTAGAACAAAAGTATCCTGTAGGTACAAAAATAACTGGACGTATCCGGAATCTAACTAATTTTGGGGCATTTGTTGAAATTGAAGAGGGTATTGACGGTTTAATTCATACATCTGATCTATCTTGGACTGATCGTGCCTCCAATCCACAAGAAATGCTCAAGGAAGGTGACGAAGTAGAAGTCGTTGTGCTGCAAATTGATGCATCTGAACGCCGTGTCTCATTGGGACTTAAACAGACACAGCCTGACCCTTGGGATGAAGTGCCAGAAAAATACAAGGTCGGTTCTGTTGTAAGAGGACAGATTGTCAACTTAACCAGTTTTGGGGCTTTCACGAAACTTGAGGAAGGTATAGATGGATTAATTCACATCTCTGAAATTGCTGATCGACGTATTGAAAGACCAGAAGAGGTTGTTTCAGTAGGAGATGAATTAGATGTCAAAGTCATCAACCTTGATCCAAAAGGAAGACGTATTGGATTGAGTCTGAAAGCTGCAATCGCTGATCAGGAACGGGCTACCACGCCTCCAGAGGAACGTCAAGAAAGACCCAGACGTGAACGTCCTGTACGTGAACGTCAACCAAGACGTCCTAAACCTGTTGAGGAAGAGGAAACCATTATGGGTGCTCTGCTCAAGCAGGAAATGGGAAAAAACAATGTAGATAATCTTATGAATTCTCAGGAAAATGAGATTCCCGATGCCCCTGAAAGCACTGAAGATACTGAGGTTACCGAAGATTCTGTTGCACCAGAGGTGCCTGAAGACATAGGTGTTTCCGATGAAACTGATACTTCTAAGGTAGCTGAAGACATTGAAGAAACTGAAACTTCTGAAGATTCGGAAGCATCCGCAGACACGGAAGAAACTGAGACTTCTGAAAATCCTGAGGGTTAATATTCACCTGGGATGACTGAGGATTCCTATAGTTAATTTAGTTTTATGCAATGATGCCTACATCTTTTCTGTTTTGTACCCACCCCTCGTGAATACCTAAATGCGAGACATACCGAACCCTATGCATCAAATGAATTATTGGGTAGGGTGTAGTTATCAGGATACTACCTCATTATGTATTGTCGCAAGTAAGTATGTTAGATTAATATCTTTTGTATTCGTTTAACACTGAGGTATTTCTGGATGACATTGGGTAAGTTATGTACAAAAACGCGTTCTTTCAACGAAAATATGTAGGAGATAAGAAAAATATGTTGACAGGAGAACTGAATTGAGTCGTAATTTTTTGTTTTCGTCCGAATCTGTAACAGAAGGGCATCCGGACAAAATCGCTGACCAGATTTCTGACGCTGTTCTTGATGCCATTCTAACAGAAGACCCGTTAGGAAGAGTGGCATGTGAAACGCTCGTTACAACTGGACTTGTCATTATTGCAGGAGAAATAACAACCACAGCCAGTCCAAATTTGCAAGAGATTGCTCGTGAAGTCATAGCAGACATTGGATATACCGATGCAAACTACGGATTTGATGCAGAGCATAGTGCAATATTAGTTACAATTGACAAACAATCTCCAGATATTGCAATGGGTGTCAATCCAGGAGGTGCTGGTGACCAAGGTCTAATGTTTGGTTATGCATGCACAGAGACACCTGAACTAATGCCTTTGCCGATCACTTTAGCACACCAATTGACCCACCGTTTAGCTCAAGTGCGCAAAGAGGGTATCCTTGATTACATCCGCCCCGATGGAAAATCCCAAGTAACAGTTGAATATGTTGACAACAAACCTACACGAGTAACCACTGTAGTCGTTTCATCACAGCACGATCCTGATGTTGCAGATTCTGATCTCAAAGAAGGAATAATAGAAGAAGTAATCAAAAAAATTATTCCCGACGACTTGATGAGTCCTGATGTTGTATACCATATTAACCCGACAGGTCGTTTCGTTACAGGAGGACCCCATGGGGATGCCGGATTAACTGGACGGAAAATCATCGTGGATACCTATGGAGGTACTGGACGACATGGTGGCGGTGCACTCTCTGGAAAAGATGCAACAAAAGTTGACAGAAGTGCTACCTATGCTGCACGACATGCAGCTAAAAATCTTGTGGCTGCTGGATTAGCAGAACGATGCGAAATCCAAATTGCTTATGCAATCGGATGTAAAGCACCTGTCTCGGTTATGGTTGATACATTTGGAACAGGCGATGATGAATTGGCTGCTAAATTAGTCAACCAACACTTCGATTTAACCCCAGAAGGCATCATTGAAAGATTGAAACTACGAGAACCAATATACAGAAATACTGCTGCTTACGGGCATTTTGGACGCACTGGAAAAGGGTTCACGTGGGAAAAAACTGATTATGTTGAAAAGCTTAAAGTATAGGGAGGAAGATGGACTACGATATCAAGAATACAGACCTTGCAGATGTGGGTAAGCAGCGAATTGATTGGGCAAACAGGTTTATGCCTGTTTTAACAACTATCCGTGAACGTTTTGCCAAAGAACAACCGTTGCAAGGATTAAAAGTTGCCGCGTGTTTACATGTTACAACGGAAACAGCAAACCTAATGCAAACTTTAAAGGCAGGTGGTGCCGAATTGGCGTTATGTGCATCTAACCCGCTTAGTACGCAAGATGATGTTGCTGCATCTCTCGTTGTTAATGACAACATTGCGGTATTTGCTATTAACGGTGAGGATACCAAAACCTACTATCAACATATACAGGCAGCACTTGAAACACAATCTAATATCACAATGGATGACGGTGCTGATTTGGTATCGCAACTACATTCAGAAGAAACAAATCCAGCACTTGTCGAACAGGTTGTTGCGGGAACAGAAGAAACAACCACTGGTGTTATCAGGCTTAAAAGCATGGCTGCGGAAGGTGTACTGAAATATCCCATTATCGCTGTAAATGATGCAGATACTAAACATTTCTTTGATAACCGATACGGCACTGGGCAAAGTACTTTAGATGGCATTATCCGCGCAACGAACCTACTCATCGCAGGAACGACTGTCGTTATAGCAGGTTACGGTTGGTGTGGCAGAGGTGTCGCAAGTCGGGCACGTGGATTAGGTGCTAACGTTATTGTAACGGAAGTAACCGCATTGAAGGCATTGGAAGCAGTAATGGATGGATTCAGAGTGATGCCTATGCAAAAAGCCGTTCAAGAAGCAGACCTTGTAATCACACTAACAGGCGATATTCATGTCCTTCGTAAAGAACATTTTGAAGCTATGAAGGATGGGGCAATCATTGCTAATTCAGGTCATTTTAATGTTGAAATAGATATTCCAGCACTTGAAGAACTTGCAGTTGAAAAAGCAACAGCACGCGAATACGTAGAATCCTACACACTTGACGATGGACGAACACTGTTTCTCATCGGGGAAGGTCGATTGGTAAACTTAGCGTCAGCAGAAGGACATCCGGCAAGTGTCATGGACATGAGTTTTGCTAACCAAGCATTATCCCTTGAATTTATTGCACAGAACCAGAAAAAACTTGAAAATAGGGTCTATGATGTCCCTACATCCATTGACGAGGAAGTAGCCAGATTAAAGTTAGCGGCATTCGGTGTTGAGATTGACACGTTAACGGCTGAGCAAGAAAAATACCTTAACTCATGGGAAATGGGGACGTAAGCAACTCCATTTTGTACACGGGTGTGTAAGGCACCTGACGACGTGCATAATGAACCTATCTCAACCTGTCAAGCACCCATAACCATTCTTATGAAAAAGGCAGAAATTTGGGAGGGAGTAATTTTACTTCTTGCAGCAGTGCTCCTGCTGCCAATATGGTTAGCACAGTCTGGAAAAGTCGAATTCCCTCCGACCATTTTCACTATACTTGAGTATCTACGTATCCCGCTTATACTCGTGCTTGCTGTTATTTTAGTGAGACGTGTGCGACGAGTTATTAGTGCTATGCGTGAAAACAAAAACCGTCCAGGACCATTTTAGCAATAAGAATGGAGAAATGATGGGAGTTTTAGTTGTCGGAACGGTTACTTTAGATACCGTAGAAACCCCACAGAAACGGGTTGAAGATGTCCTTGGAGGTTCTGGTACTTATGCTGCCGTTGCCGCAAGTTTTTTTTGTAGTCCTGTCCGTCTCGTCGGTGTAGTTGGGGCTGATTTTCCACAGACATATACAGACTCTCTCAATGACAAGCGAATTGACCTTGAAGGACTGACACGTGTGGAAAATGGTAAAACTTTCCGATGGGGTGGTAGATACTCTGAAGATTTTAACGTGCGCGACACGCTTTTCACAGAATTGAATGTTATTGCTGATTTTCACCCGACCTTACCCAATTCCTACAAAGACACTTCTTACCTATTTTTAGCGAACGACCCTCCGCAATTGCAGCTGAGCATTATTGAGCAAACATCAAACCCTAAACTGGTTGTCTGTGATACGATGGATTTCTGGATAAATGAGGAACGAGAAGCGTTAGAGAAAACAATAGAACGCGTGGACATACTTATCCTAAATGATAGTGAGGCAAAATTACTCACGGGTGAATCTAATCTATTGCTGGCAGCACGTGCAATCTTACGTTATGGACCTAAGCGAGTTATTGTCAAAAAAGGGGAACACGGTGCAATCAGTATCACGGAATCATCCTTTTTTAGCGCACCAGCATATCCACTTACACAAGTTACTGATCCTACAGGCGCAGGCGATAGTTTCGCAGGTGGTTTTATGGGTTATTTGGCATCTGTAGATGATGTATCGGAAGGTTCAATCCGTAAAGCGATGATGTATGGTACTGTTGTCGCCTCGTTTAACATTGAAGATTTCAGCATCAATCGGCAGAAGTCTGTGCAGTTTAGCGAAATTGAGGCGCGGTATGAGGAACTGCAGGAAGCGGTGCGTTTCTAAGAGTGTAATCAGACTCACTCCGAATCCTTTATTTTTAATATAATTCAATCATTGAACTTCTGCGGCTGTATTATCAATATGTTCAAGAACCCATTCACGAATTAGATTTACAGGAGAAGTGTCATGGGTTTTCGCAAGTATTGTTAGAGCTTCTAACTCATCAGGTTGTAATGGAACAATCAGTTCAGTTTGAAGTTCAAACACAGGTTCTTCCACTTCCTCAAGATCATCTTCAAATTCGGTTAAATCATGTGTATCCCAAAAATTGGCGAGTTCTTGAATTGAGTCTATTTGCGGTATTTTTCTACGGTTCATACAAATATCTATATGCTAATTTCTTGTTTAATTACCAAAATCCTGTCAGTCCGTAAGTTAACAAAATATGTTTTTTCATACCCTTATCCGTAATTTTAACAAGCTTTCTGAAGAACATCTCAGTTTCTTGAATGGCTTTACTTGTTAACTGTCCTCTTCTGCTTAATGATTGTGTCCAAACATTAGATGGCATATCAAAACCGTGTGCGAAACTATGGCGAACTTCTACTATATCATCTAATTTTCTACGTTGAATCCAAAGTGTGGTGTTAATTGGATCATATCCTGTGTATTGAATAAGAATATTACGTGTATTCTCAGAATTTGGCGTGTTAAATCTTGTTATTGCGTTTTCTGCTCTTTTTCGAGCGATTGTGTAAATGGCGCGAAATTTAGATTGCGATGGATCTGATATTACATCGTAGAAATCAGTAATCAAGTTTTTTATATACGCGTTCCATGCAGCTACGTAAGCAGTAAGTGCTGCGTGGTAGAAAACCTGTATCTCATCACGCGACATTGGGCGCAATCGCTTATCCGTTGCTGTCTTACGAAGTGTTTGTATACGTTCTACTGCTGTTATATACGTTGATGCTGCTGGTGATGACACGAGATACCTTTAGAGACAATCAACAAATTCTGTGAGTGCTTTTCGATACCGTTCTAGACGTTTAGGATCAAGTTGAACTGGTTCGCCATGAACCATAAAATTGTGTCGAAGACTACTTAAGGGTATGCCTTTAACTGTCATAACGACACAAGCACTATGATAGTCTGGTATCTCTATGAACCTTTTACTTGGTAACTCTTTTGGAGTTGCATAGATTTGTCGATGTTTTTTATGAAGTACATCCACTGTCTCCTTAATTGACTTGCTTACTGCCTCAAAAGCTCTACTCGCTTTGTTACGATAGAGAGTTACACGATTGCTGACGAAAGTATGTAGCCTTGGAACATCTAAGCCTTCTTCCTTTGCCTTATTGGCAAAGTTGATACTTGCATAAGTTTCTATTTTTGGGTCATCTATACTGTACCCATAAAGTAAAGCAACGACATTTTCTACAGCTCGACGCGAACTGTCGTCAGGAGTAAGCGGGACAACAAGGTTGTCAGCTGCCACAAGAGCTAATTGGGTATAGATAGCGAAACTCGGATTACAGTCAAGAATAAAAAGGGCATCTCTGTTTCCACTCTGCTTACGTAATGCAACTGTTAAATCTTTGACCCAACTGAGGACTTGTTTCCAAGCATCTACTGGGACAGCGAGTTGAGATGTTTGACGGATCGCTTCTGATAAGATTTCTAACAGGTAATCCCCACAAACTAAAAGTAAATTTACTGGTAATTTTTTGTTAAAATCTATAGGTCGGCACACATAAGGAGACACATTCTTGATTGGTTCAAACGGAGAATTTAGACGTGCTTCAAGGTACCCCGCGACTGTAGCCCGTGGTGTCTGTCCAATCAGTTTATGTATTGGATCAAAATTTTCGCGTAGGACATCATAAGTAAACATTGGATGTTGTTCACTGGTATTAATTAAAATTTCGGAATATAATAACAGCATCTCGGAAATATTTGCCTGTGGACAAAGATCTATTACATAGACATCTGTATCCGGGTAAGTACGGGCATACTCAGTTGCTGCAACAAAGCTTAAAAAACTCTTACCGACACCACCTTTGTTATTCCAAAATGCATAAGCTGTCATATTGCAATCCTTTTTTGAATAAGTGAATACTTGTTGTAATCTTGATATATTTTATCATAATTGTTGACTGACCACAACCTAAAACACATGCACTGCCCTACCATACGCAGCCTCAGCAGATTCCATCACCATCTCAGAAAGCGTAGGATGTGCATGCACAGTATGCGCAATATCCATCGCAGATGCACCCATACGTATTGCAACTGCAGCCTCATGAATAAGCGTTGAAGCATGGACACCAACAATATGTGCCCCGAGTATATCACCACTATCAGCATCCATGACAGTCTTCACGAATCCGTCTGCTTCTCCCATCCCTAACGCCATGCCACTTGCACCATAAGGGAATCTACCGACCTTAACCTCATAACCCTCATCTGTAGCCTCTTTTTCTGTCATACCAGCATGCCCAATTTCCGGTAACGTGAAAACACACCATGGGATAACTTGATAATCCATCTCAGTTGTTTCACCAAGGCAGTTTTGCGCGGCAACCTTTCCTTCAGCAGAAGCAACATGTGCCAACAGATATCGACTCGCGACATCACCGACAGCGTAAATTCCGGGAATGTTCGTCTGCATCTTTTCATTCACAACGATTTTGCCGTTGTCTATGTGGATGCCAACCTTTTCCAACCCTATTCCTTCCGAATTGTAACGTCTACCGATTGATACCAACATCTTTTCTGCTTTAACACTTTCACCAGATTCAAGAACAGCAGTAACACCCTCTTCCGACTTCTTGACACTGGTAATTTTTGCACCTGTCTGGATAGAAATACCTTTTCGTTTCATGAAAAGTTGGATATGACGAACAACTTGAACATCTTCTGTTGCCAAAATGGTAGGAAGCAATTCCAACACGGTCACTTTACAACCAAATGCATTGAAGATAGAAGCAAATTCACAACCTGAAACACCACCTCCAACGATAATTAGACTTTCAGGTAGTTCTGTCAGGTTAAGGATTCCAGTCGTTGTCAACACATCGGTCTCATCAATCTCAAAAACAGGCGGATCTGCAGGTTCAGACCCAGTAGCGATAATAACGTTTTTCACCTTAATTTGTTCGGATGTCCCATCTGTTTTATTGACCACAATTGTGTTTTTATCCGTAAGCGAGGCATTACCAATCAAGGTTTGGATTTTATTCCGTTTAAGAAGTTGACTTATCCCACCTGTTAACTTTTCAATGACTTCCGTTTTATGTGTCAATGTTTGTGAATAGTCAACGGTTGTGTTTTGGGCATTTAGAGCAGGTGTATTGCGAACCTGCTCCGCAAGATGTGCTATAGAAAACAGGGTCTTTGTAGGAATACATCCTCTATTTAGGCAAGTACCACCCCACTGACCTTTTTCAATGAGACAAACAGTGCCTCCCAACTGAGCTGCTCTTATGGCAGCAACATAACCCCCAGGTCCTCCACCAATAATCCCGACATCATAAGTAGACATATCTGCTCCTATTCTCTGAATGAATACAATTCTATCACATCAAGGTAAGGTTGTCAAATTAGCAGAGAGCCATTCAGTTCTCCAAATCTTATTCATTTCAATATTAAGCCTTCCTTTGTAGGAGCGATTCTCCGAATCGCGACTTTACGATATATTTCTATGAATTAACGAAAAGTGAATGGCTCTGCCTCACTTTAATATTACTTGATAAAAATGTTGTTATCTGATAAATTTAGGACAATTCTTTATGTCTCATAGTACTGTTGCATAAGGATTGAAGGATAGAAATTACTCATACCAGAGAATTGGTAATAAACAGTCTATGGAACGATTTGCATGAGAATTGATCATCTGATAATCCTGTTAGGATATCATTTCTCTGCCTATTTATAAATAGAAAAACGTGAGTTTGATAGATCAGATTTTTATATTCGGTGCGGTTAGGAAATCGCATCTACCGGGGTCTATAAGGGTGATTTTTTGAAAAATGAAGTTCATATACCTATTATCAAACTCACGTTAGAAAACATATAGGAGAACATAATGCGTTTTGATATGATAAGATCTATTTACATCTATATAATCGTAATGTTATTTATGGGAGCGTTTGTACTCTCGGTCAATGCTGACCTTAAAGACCCTGCCTTATCTGTCTACTATAGTTTTGACAAAGAAGGTGGAACTATTGAAGATGGATCACCGAACGGTAACGATGGAAAATTGGAAGGACAGACTGATTGGGAGGAAGGTGTTATTGGTAAAGCTATTAAGTTAGAGAACAACGTGTGGATAAATATGAATGGACCGGAATTTAAGAACGGTCCGGTTGATGGATTCACACTGGCAGTATGGGTTAACCATACCGGTTCCGGCAATCCACAAACGCTGCTTGACGCAATAGGTGGGGGACATGCAAGCGGACTCTACCACATGGAAATTCGTCCTGCCGGTTTTAGATTTTTCCATCGTGATAACACAAACACTGAAGTCTTTAATATCAACCCGGGTCCTGTACTTGAAGCCAATAAATGGGTCCATTTCGCTGGAACTTATGATAGCGGTAGCGGAGATATAAAAATCTACGTTGATGGTAAGGAAACTCACGCTGCGAAAGGCAACGGAAAACTATCAGATGATTGGAGTGTTACAGCAGGAATCGGACATCATAAAAATGATCGTTGGTATATTGGATTGCTGGATGAGTACTACCTATTTGGTCGTGCTTTATCCGAAAATGAGATTAACGAGGTTAAAGACGGTGGATTTCTTGATGTGAAACCCGCTGACAAACTCACAACAACTTGGGGAAACATTAAGGCACAATAATACTTTAGAAGTCAGTTTTTGTTGTTGGCTTGAATTCGGTATTACACTGGGTTCAAGCCTTTTTTATTGGTTGGGGAATCTACCAATTCGGGTCGTAGTCCCAATTTGTGCGTTGTCTGCCGTATCGTGTACCGTTTAATTCAGTCTGATGACAAACAAGACATCTGTGATAATCAGTAACACCGTGCAGTTCATGGGCAGAAATTATTTCTGGTGTGTTATGTTCGTGGCAGGTGATGCAGGTGTAACTGCGGTAAGGAGAATCGGCAAAGAGTGCAAGTTGATCCGTTTTTTTCTTGGCAATATAACTACGGTGATTTTCTTCATCATCAATTTTCCATGTCTTGCTGATTTCCCTGACCGATATTTTAGCAGACGGAGATATCTTTATATCGTGTTGTATGAACCACCAATGTAAATCTTCTGGAATCGTATCCGAAGTGTCCAAATCATTTTGTGGTGTGGTATCAACATGAAAAAGTAAGGGATCAGATGTATGGCATTTCGCACACGGAACATCATGCACATCGGAAAGTGGAAAGAAGTCATCATGGTCAAGTTTTGCTTGTCCGTGAAAGACTATACTAATCAACAGAATTGGTGCGAGTATGAGATGGAATCTCAGCAGTATCTGGCGTGTTTTACGAGCAGTAAGACTGACGGCTATTCCTGTGCCTAAATTTGACAATGCCAGAATAAAGGTTAGCCACGAATGCCACGCAAGCGGATAAAATGCAGAATGGAACAGCACAAGACACAGACCAAGAGACGCAAGCCGTTGATGGTATTTTAGCCATAACTGTCGATTCCCCCACCGTATCCAACGACTTCTCAGAAGATAGAGACTTGCAATAAGAATAGCAATTGCCCCTATGATGCTAATAGTATGCCGCGCTTCACCGAAACTACCTGCTTGGAAGATACAGAGGAACGATATTACACCAGCTCCAATAATGCCATGACCTATTTGAATAAAAACTCTCATGTTTTCAGTTTAGCATTTATAAGGAAGTGTGACAAGTGCAAATATAGAGCCATTTAGTTTTCCAAATCCTATTATTTTCAATATTAAGCTTCCCTTTGTAGGAGAACTCTCCGTATCGCGACCTCTTATCCTGTAAATCCTGGTTCAGACAACATCGTAGGACGAGGTTGCCTCGCCCGCATTCTCACATTCAGTCCTGTAGGTCGGAGCGAGCGTATCTCATAAATCACTTGTAGGGACGGAGTCTCCCCGCCCGATTAGAAACTCCCTTTCTGATTCTGAGGCGAGGAAACCTCGCCCCTACGATGAAGATATGATCTTCTGCAGAGATCGGGTAAACGATTTTTAAGATATACTATAAATAATCCTGAGAAAAACCACCAATATTTGACAAATCAAATTCAAAAGCGTATAATATAAACAATTACAAGCATGAATACGATTAATGCGATATTTATATACATAAGTTACTTATGATTATTGTCCGGACAGAGTCCGGTAAATGGAGGAAAGACAGATATGGCTGATTACGCTAATCCAGATGTGTTAGTAAGTACGGAATGGGTCGCGGAACACGGCAGTGATGCTGGTATCCGTCTACTTGAAGTGGATGTGGATACCTCTGCTTATGGAGAAGGACATATTGCTGGAGCAGTCGGATTGAATTGGCAGACGCAGCTTTGCGATCAAGTTCGACGCGATATCCTAACAAGAGATCAGTTTGAAGCACTCTGCAACGACAGCGGTATAGCAAACGACACCACCGTCATTTTCTATGGTGATAACAACAACTGGTTCGCTACTTATGCATTGTGGCAATTCCGCTACTATGGACACGATGAAAGCTTGTTAAAAGTGATGAACGGTGGGCGACAAAAGTGGATTGATGAAGGCAGAGACCTTGTTAAAGACGTTCCTTCTTATGCTGCTACTGGGTATCAAGCAAAATTTCCAGATGACAACGTCCGTGCTACAAAAGACAATATTCTACCTACACTTGAGCAAAGTGTTATCAATCTTGTTGACGTTCGCTCACCCGCAGAATTTTCTGGTGAAGTGATTGCACCGCCAGGAATGAACGAGACAGCACAAAGAGGCGGACACATCCCCGGCGCAGCGAATATCCCATGGGCAACCGCGGTCGCTGAAGACGGCACATTTAAGTCTCATGATGAATTAGAAACTATCTACGGCGGCGCAGGTGTAGACAATACCAAAGAGACAATCGCTTATTGCCGAATTGGTGAACGTTCATCGCATACATGGTTTGTCCTAAAATACCTACTCGGTTATGAGAAAGTTCGCAACTATGATGGCAGCTGGACAGAATGGGGTAATCTGGTCGGTGCACCTATTGCGCGTGATTAAATATAAAATGGGGTAGTGTTGATATTACTCTATTTTTATGGCAAATGCGAAAGAGTCATTATGAGATTACTTTCTGCACACGCAATCGCATGTATGACACGGCAAGATGTAACACGACTACTGAAACGATTCCAAGAAGAAGCGAACGATGATGTCAATAACATCCGTGTGTTGTGTGATACATTATCAGGAAGAATGATATGCGAATGGGAAGCGCGTGATAAAATTACACTCATTGAGTGGTTGAAGAAATGCAACGTGCAATTGCGAGGAACCGGCGAATGGGTCATGACGGTTCAATACGAATCGGTTGGTGATGAACTCAAAACACCAACACCAACACAAACACATTAAGTGTCTTTGATAAACACTTATTTTCAAATGTCCCATGTATTATCTAACTCGGCAAATTGCCTTTGAAGCATCTCATTACAATCGGATTTCTGAGTTGAGCGACACCGAGAACTATGAACTGTTCGGTGCTGCAGCAAATCCAAATAGCCATGGGCACAACTATGTGCTTGAGGTAATGGTTAAAGGCAACGTAGACGCAAATGATGGAATGGTCATAAATTTAACGGATTTAGATGCATTGTTGAAGTCGGAAGTAAATGCCAATTACGACCATAAGCATTTGAATAGTCAACACCCTGTTTTTTCTGCGAATCCACATTTGCTACCGACATGTGAAAACATCACTATTGATATATGGCAACGACTCGCAACATCTCTCACAGAGGGGTTATTGCACCGAGTACGGTTGTATGAGAGTTCAACCACATTTGTCGACTATTACGGGGAAGATCGGATGGTTTATCACACTAAGGTCTACGAATTCAGTGCAGCACATCGTTTACATAGCCAAGTTCTCACTGACGAAGAAAATCAAGAAATCTTTGGAAAGTGTAATAATCCTGCTGGACATGGACATAACTATGTCCTTGAAGTTACCGTGAAAGGTAAAGTTGATGAGAAAACGGGTCTGGTGGTTGGTTTGAATGTTCTTGACGAGGCAGTAGAAAAACAGGTTTATACCCGTTTTGATTACAAACATCTAAATCTTGATGCACCAGAATTCGAAACGCTCAATCCAACATCTGAAAACTTTGTAAAAGTTCTCTGGGATGTGTTAGAACCGAATTTACGACCTGCGGTTTTGCACCGACTACGCTTGAGAGAAACACCTAAGAACCATTTTGATTACTACGGAGAATCATAATAATTTATGAATACTGAGCAAGATAGTGAAGCAGATCATAAAAACGATTTGCAGGATACGACAGCGAATTTAGAATCGCTTTACACACAGATTCTTGAAAATCTGGATGAAGATCCCAAACGTCAAGGCTTGATAAAGACACCACTCCGTGCAGCAAAAGCGTTAGAATTTCTAACCAGTGGCTATAATCAAGATCTAAATAAAATATTAAATGAAGCTATCTTTGACGAAGATTTTGATGAAATGGTCATTGTCAAGGATATTGAGTTTTATAGTCTTTGTGAACATCATATCCTACCGTTTTGGGGGAAATGCCATGTCGGTTACCTTCCACGAAAACGGATTATCGGTCTTAGTAAAATTCCGAGAATTGTGGACATGTTTGCGAGACGCTTGCAGGTACAGGAACGCTTAACCCGCGAAATTGCTGAAGCACTGCAAGAAACTCTGGATCCAACAGGAGTCGGAGTCGTAATGGAGGCACAACACATGTGTATGATGGCACGCGGTGTTAAGAAACAAACTTCAAAGATGACAACAAATGCTATGCGGGGCACTTTTCGTAGTGACAGTTTAACGCGCTCTGAATTTCTGAGGTGTATCCAAGTTTCTTAATAGTAGTAGGCACACCCTTATCCAACGACCCATTGAGATATAACATGTCCAAACAAAACAGTATCAACACATTACAACCATATAATCTAAAAGGAAAAGTTGCGGTTGTCACTGGGGCATCTAAAGGTATTGGAAAGGCAATAGTTGATTCCTTAGCAGGTGCTGGAGCAAAGGTTGTTCTCGCAGCGCGTACACGAGATGTTGTTGAACAAGCCGCAGCAGACCTAAGAAACACAGGCGCGAAGGCAATTGCTGTCCCCACCGATGTAACGGATGTTGACGCTGTTCAGAATCTCATACAACAAACAGTAGACACCTATCAAAATATAGATATTCTAATCAACAACGCAGGAAATGGAATATTTGGAACTGTTGAAGATTTTGATCCTACAGATTGGGACAGTGTCATCAATTCCAATTTGAAAGGTGTTTTTCTCTGTGCAAAATATGCCCTTCCGCATCTGTTAGCAAATGGTGGAGGACAAATTATCAACGTGCTTTCAGTCGCTGCGAAAGTTGCATTTCCTGCATCAAGTGCCTATTGTGCTGCAAAAGCAGGCGCGCTTGCATTAACCAAAGTTCTGGCTGCTGAGGTGCGTCATCAGAATATCCGAGTGACAGCAGTCCTACCCGGCTCCGTTGAAACTCCATTTTGGGACGATATTCCGCAACATCCTGACTTTGAAAAAATGCTCAAACCGGAACATGTCGCAAATACTGTGTTGTCAGTATGCCAACAGCCATTAGGAATGGTTACAGAAGAGATTGTTGTAATGCCACCGCTCGGAATATTGTAACGTGAGACCGCACCAAAGAACGAAATGTGTTTGTAGTCGCTTAATTCATTACGTCTCGGACATTCCGCAGGGGCGAGGTTTCCTCGCCTGTATGTTCACATACAGTCCCGTAGGTCGGAACGAGCAAAACGACCTACGACATGTATTATGTCTGAACTAAGATTTTCAGGATAAGAGACTTGTATGCCAATGTTCCTTTGCAAAAGGTAACCTTTCATCCTGGACAACGGAATATATACTCACCAACTCCTAATCTTGGAAATCCTGTAATCCTGTCCATCTTGGTTCAGACAACAAGCAATTCAGATGGACAAGAATCACTAAATTGACACCTATCTTGTCGTAATTCCCAATAGTTTTCAGCTATTGAATCTCCCAAGCCGTCGTCGAATACGAATCTTACGAATTGCGCGGGTATCAGCATCTAAAATAGTGATAACCGAATCACCAAGGTCAAGTTCTGAGTCAGTTTCGGGTATAGTTCCTGTCCGTTCAAGGATATAGCCAGCAATCGTTTCGTAATCACCTTGTGGAATAGAAAGTCCGTAATGCTCCTGCAAAATGTCAACTTCAGTTCTTCCTTCACATTCAAGGATATCAGGTGCGATAATACGGACCAAATCAGGGTCATCGCGTTCATCGGCAAATTCACCTACTATCTCTTCAACAAGGTCTTCCACAGTTGCAAGTCCAACAGTGCCACCGTATTCATCAACAGCGAATACCATCGTATGATGCGTATTCTGAATTTCTTTTAGTAGAGAGTTGATATTCTTGGATTCAGGCACGACATGCAGATCTGTACGGATAAACGGTTCTACCGTTTCAGGTAGATTATCTGCATATATAACATCTAAAAGATTGACAATACCAACAATATCGTAAATACGTCCTTCATAAACAGGGATCCGGGAATATCCAGACTCAGCAGCAATTTGTAAAAATTCTTCACATTTAGTTGTTTTTTCAATTGCCACAATATCAACAAGGGGGACCATAACTTGTGCAACAGTCCGGTTTTGGAAGTTGAGGAGACTGTGGATCATTCGCCGCTGTTCTGCTAGCAAGTTACCTGATTGTTCACCCATTGTAGCAAGTAACCGTAACTCTTCGCGTTGTGCATCGGGGTTTGTTTGATTCGTACCTCTATCAATTATTTTGACGAGAAATTTAGTCACTGTTTGCACAAATACAATAAGAGGTGCTAATACATACTCAGATAACCGTAAAACATAAGCGAAACGGAGTGCAAGAACATCTGCCTTAACCCGAAATATAGTCTTTGGAAGGATTTCACCAAAGATAAGCAGTAAAACAGTTATGTATATAACTGAAATTGAACTTTGTAAATTCTCTGGAAGTTCAGGTAATATATTTACAGTCAAGCGATCACCAAATAGTGAAATCAGGACATTAGCAAGGTTTGTTCCTACCAAAGCGAGAGCAAGCATTCTATCGGGTGAATCAACTATACGATGGATTATTTTTGCCTTTGTATCTTCAGTTTCAACAAGTTGATTAATGTAGGTTTTATTGACAGAGACGAGGGCTGTTTCTGAACCGGAGTAGAATGCTGACAGGACAAGGCATACAAGTACAGCAAATGCCAACAAACTGATAAGTATTGTTATAGGTATAGAACTTCCAGCACCGATTATAATAAAAAATAATAAGAATGGTTTCAATTTAACTTTTCCAGTTAGACTTGCATTTCGGACGTTTCAGGTGAAGGAACTCTAATTAACAACCCCGTAATTTGGTTGCCTTCAGTGGATGTAATTTCAAATTCAATGCCATTTTCGTCAATGCGGGATTCACCTACAGAAGGAATGTGTCCGAAGAGACCGATGGTATAGCCACCGATAGTATCTACATCATCTTCCTCTATTTTTAGTTCTAATTGCTGGTTGAGTTCTCGAATACTCAGACGACCAGTAGTTTCAATTACCAGCGGATCTTCTGATCGTTTTATATATTCAGGTGGAGAATCGTCCTTGTCATGTTCATCCGCTATGTCACCGACGACCTGTTCAATTATATCTTCAGTCGTGACAATACCCGAAGTTCCACCATATTCATCAAGGAGGATCGCAATTTTCGTTTTTTCACGCTTGAGTTGTAGCAACAACACTCCGATTTTCCGAGTCTCGAGGACCAAAATAGGTTCGCGTATGAGCGGAGCACTTTCTGCAATTCCTTGGATTTGCTCTCGCTTTGCAATAAATTCATCAATGGTAAGTGAATTGACCCCAACATGCCGCCATTTGACAAAATCTTTGACATAGAAGATTCCACAGATTTTATCTATATTTTCACGATAGACAGGTATCCGAGATATTCCATACTCTTTTGCTTGGGTTAAGGTATCTTGGATTGTGTTTGAAGTAGCTGCGGCAACAACATCGGTTCTGGGTACCATAATTTCTTTTGCTTCAATCTCTCGTAATTGAAAAATGTTGCTGACAATTTCACGTTCATCGGATGGAAGGGCTTCTTCAGGGAAGGTCTTAAAGAATTCGTGTAAATCTGTTGTAGTGAGTTCTTCCTTCGACGTTGACTGTCCACCAAATATTGGAACAAGGAAATCAATGATTTTACGCAATAATGCGCGTAAGGGAGAAATAAAGATGGAAAATACCCATAAAGGTGGGGCGGTTATTTTGGAAAAGGACTCTGCATGCTTAATCGCGTAAGTTTTCGGGGTCATCTCACCAAAAATAAGCATGAGAATTACACTCAGTGCTGTCGCAATTACAAACCGAATTGTTTCAGCGAATTGACTAAACTCTTGCGACACAAGTTGTAACATTAATATCGCAAAGGTGACATTAACCAGATTATTACCAAGTAGGACAGTAATAAACAACCGGCGCGGATTGTCAACAAAACTGACAATTGCCGATGTACTTCCCCGTTTGAGACGTATTTTTTCAATCTGTACCTGTGTTAGAGCACACAGTGCCGTCTCAGAACCAGAGAAAAAACCGGAGAGGAGGAGTAAACCTACCAAACCAATCAGATAATATAGTAGTGGGACTTCCATTTTTTTGAGTGACGATGGTTGATAAGATATTCGTCCAGGGTGCTAAACCTCAGTTTCTGGTGTTATAAAAATGCACGTTCAATGACAAATGAACAATTTAGTGTTAATATTATAACATGTTAACAAGTTAAACGCAACAATAATATATCAACACTGAAATCTCCTACAAAATTATAGTTGCATTTAAACCGCTAAATGAAGATACTAATATTACGTCAAACTATACAAAAATGAGGCAGCCTATGACAAAATTAGAACAGATGCAACGTATTGAGGAATGTGGCATAGTCGCAATAATTCGCGCAAATAGTTCAAATGAACTGATTGAAGCAGCAGTAGCTATTCAAACGGGGGGTGTTGACGTTATTGAGATAACGATGACGACACCTGATGCGTTACAAGTTATTGGAGAGGTATCTGCACGCTTAGGGAATGCAGTTTTAATTGGGGTTGGGTCGGTTCTGGATGCTGAAACAGCACGGGCAGCAATGCTGGCTGGCGCAGAATTTGTCGTTAGTCCCGTTACAAAGCCAGACATCATTGAAATCTGCAATCGTTATGGTAAAGCGGTTATTCCTGGGGCATTTACCCCTACAGAGATTTTATATGCTTGGGAAACAGGGGCTGACTATGTTAAAGTGTTTCCTTCAAGCGGTGTCGGTCCATCCTACATCAAAGATATAAAAGCTCCGCTGCCACAGATACCGCTAATTCCAACCGGTGGTATCAATGTTAACAATGCAGCAGAATTCCTTAAGGCGGGTGCATCCGCACTTGGAGTCGGAAGCGCACTCGTTAGTAGTGATATTATTGATTCGGGAAACTTTACTGTGCTAACTGAAAGAGCAGAAAAATTGGTTGCTGCCGTAAAATCTGTCAAGTAACAGATAAACATAAATGGCGCGATCAACGTCACATAATCAATTACATATTTTGTAATATTCGGTAAACATTTTGAATGTGTTCCTTTTATAATAATCCCATGGATGCAGTATAATTAACCGTGACTTACATTAATTGGATTAGACAATCATTTTTGTATTGACAGTTAATAGATTATTTGATAATTTCATTAATATACACAAACGCCTTCCTCACCAACTAATAATTTTAAATACTTTTAGCGCAATACTGACATGAAGATTAACGAATTGATATTAGGTAAATATAGACTGCTTGAATTTCTCAATTCGGGTAGTTTTTCGTCTGTTTTTCGTGCACGCGAAGAAATGACGAATCGTACCGTTGCTCTCAAGGCAATTTCCAGAGATGCTTACCCTGCAGACAGAATGCGCTATCTGTTAACTGAACTTCAAGCAATGTCAAATATCTGGGGACATCCAAACATTGTTTCAATCCACACTGTTGAACCGGGTAAAGATAAATATCTCGCTTGGATAGTGATGGAATATATTGAGGGAGATAACCTTCAAAAACTTGTTCAAAAAGGGGACTTGACTTTAACAGATGTCCTAAATATAGGAATTGATATTTGCAACGGTTTAAAAGCAGCACATGCCCATAATATCCTGCACCGAGATATAAAACCACAAAATATATTACTTACTTCAAAGAAAGAAGCAAAAATAGCCGACTTTAGCATCGCTCGTATCTTCGGAGAATCTACTGAATTTGCTGTCACAATGACTGGAACACGACGCTATATGGCACCAGAACAAAATTATGGTGCTTATGATTATCGGGCAGACCTGTATGCAACAGGCTTAGTACTATATGAAGCGATGACAAAACAGTTTCCTTTTTCCGGTGAAGCCGATGAAATAGATAGAAAAAAAGCCTCTGGAGAAATAGAAAACCTTGAAAAATGTCCAGAGGAATTTAGAAACTTTGCCATAAAAGCACTTCATAGAGAGGTCGATAAACGGTTCCAAACCGCGGAGGAAATGTACGACGAACTTGACAGGATACGACGCTGGCAATATGAACAACAAGCCTCTGTGCTGATTGCGGAAAGTGCTGATTCACCTGAAACCGAATTGGCAGGTGCACTTGAACGTTGTCGAAAAACATTCAGATTACATATTGATATTGCAGAGCAAATCAATCAAAACCTATTCTTTGAAATGCGAAGTAAGGTCGAAAAAGAGAATCGCGAAAGAGTACAGATACGTATTAAACAACACTACGCAGATGCAATAGAATACGCTCAAAAACAAGATATAGATGCAACACTTCATGAACTTCATAAAGCACATAACCTCTTTTTACAAGATGCTGAATTTGTTGCACAAGCAGATATACTCTTTAAGGAACTAACCACTATCGTTCCAGACTCAAATACACTGACCGTCAATGAAATCGCTGAGTTGATTCAGAAATTGTCTGAATCAGATAAAATGAATCTCCTTGACAGGTTCAGTTTAGTTGAAGAAATACTTAAGCCAGAAAAACAACCTATACCAGAAGAACAGTTTGACGATGAATTTGTTGAGCAAGAAGAATATGTTAAACCCTATTTATCTAAACATCGAGGGCAATCTGCAGGTGATTATCGTGTCCTTATAGAGGAAGCATCTCCTGAATTTCTGTTGGATAAAGTTCATCAAGATATTCAATACCATCACGAAGAAGAAGCAGCTTATATTTACCAACAAGCACAAATTTACACCCAACAAGAAAACACACGTCAATGTCTCAACCAATATAGGAGACTGGGGGCTTTTTACCACAGACACGCAAGACGTTTCATAAAAATGGACGAGGTAGAACTCGTTGCAAATTGTTATACGCGGGCACGGTTTGCCTATACTGCCTCAAAAAAGCACCGAATAGCAAGGAAAAATGCAAAAAACGGTGCTGTATATTACGTCCATTTGGCACGACAATTAGAGATGCAACGTGCATGGACAGAAGCGGGTAAATCATATATCCTCGCTGCAGATAACTACCGTTTTGCACAACTTGAACTGGAAGAAGAAAAGTGCGAATCCTCCGCTACCGTTTGCTATTTCAACGCAGCCGAAAGCGCACATCTCAATGGAGATCTACAAACTGCATACGATTATTGTATGCGTATCCTATCAATCGGAGAGAATCTACAAAACCCTCCAAGATCCGTCATTGAGGCACAAAAATTAGTCGAAGAAATATGGAAAGAAAATACTGGTTGAGTCCTTTTGTAAAAACACCCGGTATGGGTGTTCCAGATCACACAAGACCTGGAGTACGTAAACTGTAGGTGGGACAGA
Organism: Candidatus Poribacteria bacterium; assembly: GCA_022825665.1. Classification (GTDB taxonomy): domain Bacteria; phylum Poribacteria; class WGA-4E; order WGA-4E; family WGA-3G; genus MSPOR6. Next base: position 45,710 of record JAJDWI010000010.1, on the reverse strand, counting down.
AATCTCTACCGCCTGTTAAAACTGAATAACAGTGTCTATGGTGTTCGAGTAACAACCAGTTCGCTCTATTGGTCAGGATATGGTAGATAGATATGATATTCTTGCGATAGGTAGGAGTTCCATAGATCTGTATTCCAACGATGTTGGGAGACCTTTTCCTGAAATTACGAGTTTTGGAGCATTCGTCGGAGGATGTCCTACAAACATAAGTGTTGGAACACGGCGTCTTGGACTTAGATCAGTCCTTCTCACCGCAGTTGGTGATGATCCTGTCGGGGAATTCTTGCTTAAATTCTTAAATGATGAAGGTGTTGAAACACAATTCATTGTCAATAAACCTGGGCATCGCACAAGTGCTGTTGTTCTCGGAATTGAACCACCTGATCGATTTCCACTTATTTATTACCGTGATAACTGTGCGGATATTGAACTCACAATTGACGATGTGATTGCTTCACCAATTGCAGAAAGCCGCGCCGTGTTGATATCTGGAACAGGTCTCAGTAAGGAACCCAGTCGAAGTGCTACGATGTATGCAGCAGAACAGGCAAAAGCGATGGGATGTCAAGTATTTCTGGATTTGGATTTTCGCGCAGACCAGTGGCATGACCCACGCGCTTTCGGTGTCTGTGTTCGAGCTATCTTATGCAATGTTGATATTGCAATTGGAACAGAGGAGGAGATTAAGGCTGCGTCTCTTACCGATGTTTCACAGATGTCAATAGAACATTCTCAAATCTCAAATCCAACAATTGAAGGAGATATGGACATTGCTGTCGCAACAATACTGAATGCAGGTGCTAATGCGCTTGTCGTGAAACGTGGTAGTGACGGGGCAGATATCTATCTAAAAGATGGTAAAATCCTACACGCAGAACCTTTTCCAGTCGAAATATATAATACTCTCGGTGCAGGGGATGCGTTCGCAAGTGGATTTATCTACGGCATCTTAAACCGATGGGGTTGGCAGAAAGCAGCTCGTCTTGGTAATGCAACCGGAGCAATTGTTGTCACACGACACGGATGTGCAAACTTCATGCCTACCATGGCAGAAGTCAACACCTTTGTTGAACAGAAAGGTGGGTTATAATATATCTTGACACATGATAAAGGATTAGAAAATGAAAACACGTAAACTAACAATGGGGCAGGCTATAATACAATTTCTCAGACATCAATACGTTGAACGTGATGGAATTGAAACGGCTTTCTTTGCAGGTATGTTTGGCATATTTGGACATGGAAATGTCGCGGGGATTGGTCAAGCATTGCACCAATATTCAGATGTATTCCGATTTTATCAGACACGCAATGAACAATCAATGGTACATACTGCAGCCGCCTATGCCAAGATGTCAAATCGGCTAAGCACTTTTGCTTGTACCTCCTCTATTGGACCTGGAGCAACTAACATGCTCACAGGTGCTGCGGGAGCGACCATCAACCGACTCCCTGTACTGCTATTGCCGGGAGATATTTTCTCGACGCGTTTAGTCGCGCCTGTATTGCAGCAGTTAGAATCCCCCAATTCGCAAGATTTTTCAGTCAACGATTGCTTCAAACCAGTTTCTCGCTACTGGGACCGCATCAACCGTCCTGAGCAGATAATTACCGCACTTCCAGAAGCAATGCGTGTACTCACATCACAAGCGGAAACAGGAACCGTTACCTTAGCATTACCGCAAGACGTTCAAGCAGAAGCATACCTATACCCTGAACAACTATTTGAAAAACGAGTCTATTCCATTCCAAGACCGCGTGCTGATGAGAACCTACGCCAACGTGCAATAGAATGGATTTCATCCAGTGAACGTCCATTGATCATCGCGGGTGGTGGTGTAATATATAGCGAAGCAACTGAACAGTTAGCAAGATTTGCAGAGCAGACTGGAATCCCCGTAGGTGAGACATTTGCTGGTAAAGGTTCATTAAGATATGACCATCCACAAAATCTCGGTGCAATTGGTGCAACCGGAACTCCCGGTGCAAATATAGCTGCACGCGAAGCCGACTTAATCATATCCATCGGAACACGACTGAGTGATTTCACAACCGCTTCTAAAACAGCCTTTCAAAATCCGAATGTACGGTTTATCAATATTAATATTGCTGAATTTGACGCAGCAAAACACGCAGCCTTACCGTTAGTTGCCGATGCTCGTGTCACGCTGTCTGAGTTATCTCAGGCTATTGGCACATATCATATCAATAACGATTACGCAACACAGATCGAAAATTACCGAGATGCTTGGGAGGAAGAAGTCGAACGGCTTTTCCATCTTGATAACCAACCATTACCAAGTCAGAGTGAAGTAATCGGAATTGTTAACGAGTTTTCGCGTCCAGAAGATGTTGTTGTCTGTGCAGCTGGTAGCCTTCCTGGGGACCTACATAAACTGTGGCGGACTCGTAATCCTAAACAATTTCATCTGGAATACGGTTATTCCTGCATGGGTTATGAAATTGCTGGAGGATTGGGAATAAAAATGGCGGACCCCACGCGCGATGTCTACGTCCTTGTCGGAGACGGTTCATATCTAATGTTAGCACAAGAAATCATCACATCAATTCAGGAAAACTACAAATTGATTATTGTACTGATAAATAACGATGGACACAGCAGTATCGGTGGATTATCAGATGCAACTGGAGCACAAGGTTTTGCAACCCGATTCCGTTACCGTGATGATAACTCTGGAGAACTTGAAGGTGACATTCTACCCGTTGACCTTGCAGCAAATGCGAAAAGTCTCGGTGCAAATGTTATTGAAGTATCAACGCTACAGATGTTAAAGGCTGCACTGCAAGATGCAAGAGATGCAGACCGAACAACTGTCGTCAAGATTGATGTCCATTTTGACACAAGGGTTCCCCAGTACGAGTCGTGGTGGGATGTACCTGTCGCAGAAGTGTCAGAAGTAGATACTGCAAAACAAGCATATCAAGACTATGAGGAAGCAAAACAGAAAGAGCGATATTTCCTTAGTTAATACCATTACAAATTATGAAACAACTCAAATAGATTCACAACATAGTACGCCTACTGTGATGTCTATTATAGCGAAATTCAAAAATATGTCTACACCCCTTGGTAGGTGCGGTTTCTAATCGCACTATTTACATAAGTTCGGTTAGGAAACCGAACCTACCAAAGTGTCCAAGTAATTACGAATTTTACTATAATTTGAATCTAACATATCTATAAAAGGAGAATCAAAAGGTATGAAAGCATCAGAGCTGTTGAACAAACTTAAGGCAGGTGAAGATATTCCTTGTGACAACTGTGAAGGCACAATTCCCGCTGATGAGATGATGAATTTTGCCTTCAAATTAGGAAAACTCGCACCTCACATGGAAAACGTAAATGTAGGTGCTATCACTTGTGTTCAATGTCAAGTGGACGATCCTGATATTAAGATTACACCGCGCGGACCTGATGTCAAATTTGTTCGCGGAGATTAACATAAACACAAGCCGCTATTGTATGCTCATTTGATGAGGAAGCCTTATGTCGGAAAAAATAGTCGGTAGGAATCCGGTCATTGAAGCACTCCGTAGCGGTGCGCGACAGATAGAAAAAATATGGATTGTTCAAGGTAATGAACATAAGCGGCTACATGAAATAATTAATACCGCAAAACGGAAAGGAATTCCCTATCAACGTTGTCCAAGACATCAACTTGATAGAATGCATCCGAATCACCAAGGTATCATTGCTTACATCAGCGAATTCCAATATACGGATTTATCCTCCTTACTTAAAAATGTTCAGAAGAAAAAGGATATTCCGGCAGTCTTAATCATGTTAGATCAGATCCATGATCCAAGAAATTTAGGTGCGATTTTACGGACTGCCAACGCTACGAATACAGATGGTGTGCTAATACCGAAAAACAATTCAGTAGAGATTACCGCTGCTGTTCACAAAGCGGCGGCAGGAAGTACTGAATATACACCTATTACCAAAGTAACGAATCTCGCCCAAACCATCGAAAAACTCAAAGCAGTTGGAATATGGGTTGTAGGTACTGCTGAGGATGCCGAAATGCAATATACTTCTGCAGACTTTACAGTGCCAACTTGCATCGTTTTAGGTAACGAGGGTGATGGAATTCGTAGACTGGTTAAGCAAAAATGTGATTATCTCGTACATCTACCGATGTTAGGACAAATCTCCTCACTAAATGTATCTGTTACAGCAGGGGTACTACTGTACGAAATTCTCCGACAACGTGCTCCTAAATAATACCCTCCTCCTTTAAACTATAAAAAATACCGTCACCTATTATTATGTGATCTAACACTTTGATACCAACATAGTTTCCCGCTTCAATTAACTGCTTTGTTGCTCGTATATCTTCTTGACTCGGTTTTGGATCACCAGAAGGATGATTATGTGCCAAGACAATCGAGTTAGCGGACTCCTCAATTGCAAATCGGAAAATCTCTCTGGGATGAAATACGCTTGCGTTTAGTGTTCCTTCGAACACTGTATCTTCAGAGAGAAGTTTTTTGCCCCACTGAATCTCATTATCAGCGTCACCAGCGATGCCGCGCGTTGTGATACCACCTTTCGTATCAAGGCACATCACGCAAACGACCTCCTTTCGTAGATCGCGCATGAGTGGCATCAATAAATCAGCAACATCGCTTGGAGAAGATATCTTAACACGATCAGCATGTGAACGAGCTAAACGACGTCCTAATTCAAAAGCAGCTACGAGTTGTGCAGCCTTCGCAGCACCAACACCTTTGATCGATTCAAATTGTTTCGGACGGTTTTCTGCCATCCGTTTTAAGTCGTTATTATATTCAGTCAGTATCTGTTCACCGAGTTGGAGTGCTGTAGTTCCTTTGAAACCACTTTTAAGAATAAGTGCTATCAGTTCTGATGTTTTTAAATGTGAAGGTCCGTGTTTGTATAGTCGTTCCCTGGGTCGTTCATCTTTGGGGAGGTCTTTGATTTTTAATTTGTCAATCTCGTACATCTCTCTCCTTTTTACCATTTATGAAATTTATATTTTATTAAAGTATAGTTAATTCTGGCACTTAAGGCAAGTGAAATCCAGAGGTAAAAAATAATTGACAAAAACGATTAAAATCTGATATTATACGTTGTAAGTGTATTGTTATGATTATCCACGCCCCTCTGTTACTGTTGATATTGTGCTTTTCACGGATGAGTCCCCGCATCCACAAGTTCTATTAATTCGTCGTAAGAATACACCGTTTAAAGGCTTGTGGGCATTACCAGGAGGGTTTCTGGAAATGGATGAAACCCTTGAGACGGCTGCACTTCGCGAGTTACACGAGGAAACAAGTATATCAAACGTCCAATTGACACAGATAGGTGTGTTTGGGAATCCAAACCGTGATCCACGCGGATGGGTAATCACCGTGGCTTACCTCGGTATAGTAAAATCTGAACAACATATAGCCATAGCCGGTTCCGATGCATCGGAAGTTACATGGTTTCCAACATCAGATTTGCCTCAAATCGCATTTGACCATAATGAAATCATTCACACTGCATTAAAAAGACTAAAATGAAACACTTCGGCTTAACAATAAACCTAAAAGATGATCCAAATATCATTGAAGAATATAAAGTTTATCATCGGGAGGCTTGGTCAGAAACATTAGCTGGACTGAAAGCAGTCGGTATAACAAAAATGAATATATACCTGATAGGAAGACGACTGTTTATGGCAATGGAGACCGTTGATACCTTTGATTTAGAACGCGATTTTCCGCGTTATCTTGAACAACATCCAAAGTGTAGAGAGTGGGATGAATTAATGCGTACCTTTCAGGAACCTGTTGACGAAGCACAACCAAATGAATGGTGGGCACAAATGGAACCCGTGTTTGAACTATAAAATGGTTAGGAAATGATAAAATTGGAAAAATAATGACAATTACTTATGACTTCATTGCATTCAGTGGTAGGATTGCAGAAAACAAATGGACTATCGGAATGAAAGCAATTCAAGGGGAAGTTCCCTTGGACATTGTTATACCGAATATGCCTACATTGGATTCTGAGGATGAGGATATAATCGGCGTTTTAACGAAAGAAGGCATATCACGAGAAAGCACCGATGTGATGGAGCTCTACCGATATCTTCGACAATTAAATCCAAAATCAAATAAAGCATTCGGATATAATGAAGTTGCAATCAGGAACATCCACACCCATCTGAATTCTCTACGAATTGACCAGGAACTTCGTGTCCAAATTACTTATTCGGAACGAAAAGAGAGTTATACTGCGGCTTCATATAATATCAAATTGTTAGGCACCTCTCAGATTCAACATGCGGATTCACAAGTTCCAGCAACTGATATTCCCGAACAAACTGAAATAACTAATACTACTATTCCTGAAGAAGACACGCCACAAGAGATACAAAATAAAAGTAAAAAATCCGTTATTCCAAAAAGTTTCTCTACTACGGATACAGAAGTACCTGTATATAAAACAACAAATACATTAGAAAAATTAATCACTTTTACGCGGACACTGCAGTCTGAATTGAAAGAAACAACGGAAAATCTCGCTATATTAGCTGAAAGAGTCCAATTATTAGAGGAAGAACGACAACGTATCCAAGAACAAGATAAACTGCTACAAGACATTTTCGATCAACTCAACAATATGAATAACTTTGATAAACGCCTTAATTCTCTTGAAACTGACCGTCAACAACTTGAGAAGTTACATCATACCTTAGCAACCTACTTTAGAACATCAACCCGGCAGACACAAGCATTGCTAAAAGAAGTCAGTAATGAACCTGATGATTTCAACCCAGAAAATTAACCCCGACTAAACTTGAAATAAATGCTGAAAGGAGTGCCGTTTTATGATGAAAATTGGCACTATGTCTTTGAATGTAAAAGGCACTACTGCAACTGAATTTGCACAGATCGTATATGACCTCGGCTTTGATGTGATTGAACTGCATTACGGAGCATTTGAATCCACCGATGTAAACTACTTACGTGAACTGAAGAAAGACCTTATGCGTAAAGGTTTACCATTAGGTTACATTGGTATCAGCAATAATTTTGGTAAGCCTGTCGCAGAACATCCCGAACAGATCGATCTTATTAAAAAATGGATTGATGTAGCAGCATTTATGAGTTGTCCTATAGTCCGTGTTTTTGCGGCTTATGTACCAGCAGACTGCGAAGATGAGGAGACTTTATGGCAACCAATGATTGAAGGTTTCAAAGAGGTCGCTGAATACGGATATGAATCTGGGATCCTTGTCGGTCTACAAAACCACAACCACAATAATGTGACTCGCGATGGAGATGCGGTACTACGGGCACTAAATGAAACTGATCATCCATATTTCACACACATCTTGGATACAGGACAATACGCAGGTTCTCCGGGGGCAAGTGGACATCGCGGTTCACCACATCCTGATTACGACTGCTATGCAAGTATTGAACAGACAGCACCTCATGCCGTTTATGTCCGAACCAAGTTTTATCAGATTGATAGCGGCGTTGAGGAATGGTTAGACTATCCGAGGGTTTTGGAAATATTGCGAGGTGTCGGTTATAACGGATGTCTTTCAGTTGTATATGAAGGTCAATCCGATCCAATTGAATCAATGCGTAAAGCAAGAAGTTATCTGGAATCCTTACTTTAAATAAATTGTAGATGAAATAATAAAATCATATATAGGGGAGGCAATTGAAAAATACTATACACACTATTCCAATTCTAACTTTGATATCTCAAGAAATTGGATAGAATAAAATATATAGAATCCGAACAAAGGAAAACTTTGAAAACAAATACAAGATCGCCGTTGTTATCCGCACGGATAGATTGGATTGTTCTGGAGATATTTATACTATTCGTTGCTACCGTTGTTTATACCGTAATAATTTGGATAGATGAGAGTGGAAAAACATCACAAACAGGATTAGAAACATTTAAAATTACTATAAAGGAAGTTGTCCCTTTCTTCCAACTTGCACTCATCTATATAGTAGGGGCATTTGAAATAGGAGGTGAAATCATGCTTCGTTACACGCATAAAATACAACAAGCTATCGCCCAAGGCATAAAACAAGGCATTGAACAAGGCATAAAACAAGGCATTGAACAGGGACGCATTGAAGTATACCACGCTTGGTATACTGAGTGGGAAAAACGAAAGCAGGATGCAGCTGAGAAGGGAATCCCATTTAATGAACCACCACCACCCAATCCCAACAATGCTACTATGAAAGAATAGTCCGATGGCAAATTACTAATCGTAGAGGGAAAAATGAAAACACGCGCTGCTGTTATGTATGAGCACAACCAACCTGTGGTTGTTGAAGATTTGGAGTTAGAAGATCCGAAGGCAAACGAGGTGCTTGTGCGTACTGCTGCAAGCGGTGTTTGTCACTCTGACCTATCGGTCGTTACGGGTGCCATCTACTACGATGCTGCTGTTGTTCTCGGACATGAAGGTGCTGGCATAATTGAGCATGTTGGAAAAGATGTGACTGACTTCCATGTTGGAGACCATGTTATCCTCTCTTTTGTTACTTATTGTAGCGATTGCAAAATGTGCCGAATGGAAAAAGTTTGCCTATGCGAGTCCTACGACGTGCCACGCGGGTATCAATTGGATGGTACATATCGCTTATACAACAAATCAGGACAAGGTATCCTTCAGATGGCAAGGATTGCAACGATGTCAGAATATATGGTCGTACCCCATCAAAACCTCGTTAAAATTGATGATCGCCATTCATTAGAAAAAGCAGCACTTGTGGGATGTGGCGTGACAACCGGTGTCGGTGCAGTTCTTAACACAGCAAAAGTTGAACCCGGTAGTTCTGTTGCAGTTATCGGAACTGGCGGTGTCGGTCTAAACGCAATACAAGGGGCAGTGCTTGCAAAAGCAAAAAAGATTATCGCTGTTGACATTGCTGAGAAAAAACTCGACTTCGCCAAACGCTTTGGGGCTACAGATGTCGTCAACGCTACAGACAATGATCCTGTTGAAGCGGTTCGTGAGTTGACAGAAGGTCGCGGTGTAGATTACGCGTTTGAAGTAATTGGAAATCCAGATACTATCGTTCAAGCATATCGCATGGTACGGGCTGCTGGCACTGCTGTAATTGTCGGAATGGCACACCATCAAAAGGAATTCAGCATTCCAGCGCAGCATTTCGTCGCAACTGAAAGACAGATAATCGGTTCGTTCTACGGTTCATGTCAACCCCGTGTTGACATGCCGAAACTCCTCAATCTTTATACCGAAGGAAAGTTGAAGTTAGACGAACTGATTACAAAACACTATCAACTTGATCAGATCAATGAAGCGTTCGCTGATATGGAAGCCGGTGAAAACGCACGCGGTGTTATCACCTTTAATTAACACTCATGTAACAATCAATGGACACTAAAATGAAGTCCATCCACACATCTGTCCGTGAGCAGTTTAGCCAACATGCTGAATACTACGCGCAAAGTAGCGCACATGCCAAAGGCGACACCCTTGATGTAATTCTTGACTTTGCAGATCCTAAGGGAACAGAAAAAACGCTGGATATCGCAACAGGCACTGGATTTACAGCATTTGCACTTGCACCCAAAGTTTCGCATGTAGTCGCTACAGACCTAACCCCCGAGATGGTCACTAAAGCATCTGAGTTAGCACAAGAACAAGCGATTAAAAACATCACTTTCTCTGTTGCCGCTGCGGAATCTTTGCCATTTGCTACTGCTTCATTTGATTTAGTGACCGTCCGACTTGCACCCCACCACTTTCAAGATGTCCCAAAATTCTTAAGCGAGGTCCATCGCGTTCTACGAAAGGACGGACTTTTTTGTTTTGTTGATTCTGTTTCTCCTGAATCAGAAAAAATGATAAAGTGGCAGAATTATGTTGAGAAATTACGCGACGATTCTCATGTGTTTGGGTATCCACCATCCCAGTGGGATACAATGATTTCCAATACTGGATTTGAAATTGAAAAGACAACACATACGCGAAACGCGCAGATGTCATTTTTATGGTGGGTGCGTCCCCAGAAAAATCCGCCAGAAGTGGTACGAGAAATCCGCGAAGCATTCGCGCAACTTTCAACTGAGGAAGCAAAAAAACATTATACTATTGAACCCGATGGTGATGATTTCCATTTTTCTTGGCCCATGTACGCAGTTAAAGCAAAAAGAACCCAGTGAACCAATTTATACCATTTCTATATGATAACAGGACATTATTTCGTAGGTCGGGTAGAAGCGGTAGCGAAACCCGACTTTTTAGAGTGTCCTGTCGGATTTTGTTCCTCAACCCGACCTACAGGACATTATGACAATTTGTCAATTAGAAATGGTATTAGAATGAACCTGTCAGCCCTATCAATTAGGTTAACTGTATTGTGTCTGAAACTTGGACATTTATCACTGTGTATTTGAATAAGTCTTCTTGAGTTCACCCCACCGAACTGGATACTTACCTGTCGGAGAGACAGCATACACCTCATCATTAATCCAATCTACATGCATTTTAGATTCAAGGTTATGTGTTAACTGCGTGATTTCATCCATCGCGAGATCATATCTATAGAGTTGCGTAGAACGATCCGGATCTCTTATGTGATCAACATCATCAAAAGCACAGATAAGCACCGCCTCGCCATTATCCATCCAAGCGACAGAATGATCCCACCAACCTTTCGGAATATCTAAGATTCTTTCACCACCACCATCTACATTGCGGATAATATATCAATATGTCCCTGCAGGTCTAATACTGATATTTTTACCACCGTTCTCATTTACATTTTCAATGATATGCAAATCTGCTTCCGTATACAGAATTTGTTGACCGTTTGGTTGGTTAATATATCAATAAGGTTTTAATCACATAATAACATATTTGGTAAAATAAAGTCAAAATCAACAAACAAAAAACCTTTATGTTAACTTTTTATTATTTTTTTTGTTGCTAAAACTATTAACATACGTTATCATTAATTAATCACTTAAGAAGTTGGTTGAGGTAAGAAATGGCTGTTGATCGAAAAATCTATTATGGGAAAATCACACAAGCGCGAGAAAAAATCATCAACTTAAATGATCATCTTTGGTGGAGTTTGCTATAACTACTGGAGTAGTAATCAGGAAGGTAAACCTCTGAAACAGATTGTTGTGGTTGGATACTGCCTTATAGTGAATAGTCCTGTCCCGTCAGAACAGAAAAGGAAAATACATAACTATGGCTGCTGAGAAAAATATGATTTCTGATTTACATTTTAGTCAACTTGAACAAGCAAATCAGCGACTGGCGCAAAACTGGAACATGCTTGTGAAGATGCGTGCAAATGGAGGCTTAGGAGAGACGAGTCGTCTTATCAAAGCAGAGATGGCATATCTCCACTCACTCCAACTTGTTATGGATGCAGCGGAGAGCGCAATTCTGGATGAAGAGCGTTAAAAAAGAACAAAAATGTGATCTCGCACCTAATACAGAGCAGTTAGATGAAGATTAATTTATTCTTTCGGTAATATTAATGTCCCAAAACCTGTAGACGCGCTTTGTAAGCGCGCTGGACTTCAATATTGACTTACCGAACCCAGCCTACATCTGATTCTGGAATTGTTCCCTCTGTAGTAGATATGAAATTTATGTGTTTCAAATGAAAATACGCAAATTTTGAGAAAAATATAACATATATGTGAAAATTAACTTGACGTTAATTATTTACTTATGTTATAATATGTATATCATTTATAATTGTTAGTTTTCAGGAAATGTATTGATGTCAACATTTCACATTGTCCAAATTATAAATAAAGGAAAAAATACACAGAATCGCAGCCAAAAATCGAAAAATACACAGCAAATACAAAAGATACCAAATTTAAAATTTTTTACACTGAAAAAACCGATTTTTACAACCCGTAAACATAGATGGAGACTATACTCAGACCCATTGCACCAAAAGATACCGTGATGCAAAAATAAGATACCGTACGGTATCTTTTTTAAAGGAGGAAATTGCCAATAAATTTGGAGGAAACACATGTCGAATATAAGGTCAACTTATTCAATAATTCACCATAAACGACCTCGTTCATTAGGAAAATATACTTGACGATTTAATGGATTTAGGATATACTATTAACTTGATAAAAGAGTTAACCTAAGGAGAATTGAAGGCAGAAAAGCCTATACGTGCTAACGAATCGGTATCCAAATCATATATTATCTTTATTTTCTTATTATACATAATTTTAACGGATACCAATAATTTATATTACTTGGAGTATTAGCTTACAAATGTACGAGCAATTATATGAAAAAGATGCTTGCGGTGTCGGTTTTATTGCAAATCGTTCAGGGAGTAAAAGTCATGAAATCCTGAAAATGGCGATACAAGCAGTCACAAATCTGACACACCGAGGGGCAGTTGCTGCTGATGCAAAAACAGGGGACGGTGCAGGCATCCTGACACAGATTCCGGAGAAACTATTTAAAAAAGAATTAGAGAAACTCGGAGTAAACCTGGATTCAAGTAACGACCTCGCAGTTGGTATGATTTTCCTGCCAAGGAATGACCCTGTTGCACAAGAACGGGGACGTGAAATCGTCGCTAACATTTTACAACAATACGGATTCCCACTCTTAGGATGGCGTTCAGTCCCAATTGATGTTTCCGCTCTCGGTGAAAAGGCGTTAGCTACATTGCCATTAATTCAGCAGGTACTTATTGGTAGACCAACCCATATACACACTGACCAGTTTGAACGTCGTCTCTATCTTATCTGTAAAGAATTGGAACATAAAATTACAGATGAGAACCTTGATGGATTCCACATCGCCTCTTTTTCACATCGGACTATTGTCTATAAAGGACTACTTGTTGCCTCTCAACTTGCAACGTTGTATTCAGACTTGCAAGACGAAGACTTTGAAGCATCATTAGCAGTTTTTCACCAACGTTACAGTACAAATACATCACCAACTTGGGCATTGGCACAACCTTTCAGAACGCTTGCACACAATGGTGAAATAAACACGTTGATGGGAAATAGGAATTGGATGCGCGCACGTGAAGCCGAAATGAACTCACCTGTATGGAATGAAGATATCAAGAAACTTGCCCCGATTATTAACCCGCACGGCAGCGATTCTATGAGTCTTGATAACGTCTTGGAGTTGCTAACACATTCTGATCGTAGTATTCTCCATTCAATGATGTGTCTAATGCCAGAAGCTTATGAACAAATACCAGACATGCCTCCCGCTCTAAAAGCGTGCTATGAATACCTCTCTTGTGTAAGTGAACCGTGGGATGGTCCGGCTGCAGTAGCATTCACAGATGGGAACGTCGTTGGTGCCAGTTTAGACAGAAACGGTCTCAGACCGGCTCGCTATAAAGTTACTGATGATGGACTTGTTGTAATGGGTTCTGAGGTAGGGATTATTGAATTGGACGATAGCCGTGTCGTCAAAAAAGGACGTTTAGGTCCAGGACAGATGATCGCTGTTGATACTTTACGCGGGCAATTGCTCATGAATACAGACATCAAAACTGAAGTGGCGAATCAAAAGCCATACAGCAAATGGGTTAAACAGATTACGCATTTAGATGAATTAAAACCTAAACCCATAGGAACAATAACCTCAGTACCCGATAACTTGCAGACACAACAGAAAGCATTCGGATATATGATTGAAGATGTGGAACGTTTTATTAAACCGATGGTTCTGCAAGCAAAGGAAGCGGTTGGATCAATGGGTGATGATACACCTCCTGCAGTCATTTCACGGCATCCACGTTTACTCTATCACTATTTTAAACAACTTTTTGCACAAGTTACCAATCCAGCAATTGATTCCCTACGTGAACGATTGGTAATGTCTCTGACGACCTATCTCGGAAAGCGACACAGTCTGCTGACAGAGACCGATAAACATTCCCACGTAATCCGATTGACCTCACCAATATTGACAAATGAAGAATTGGAAGCATTAAAAACACAAGAATTACCTGAGTTCAAGCATACCACTATACCTGTCTATTTTCCTGTTGCTTCAGGAACACAGGGATTGGAAAGTGCTTTAGATACTTTGTGTGATACAGTTTCAGATGCTGTAACCGCTGGGAATACACTATTGATTTTGAGTGACAAAGATGTCAACGCTGATTTCTCTCCGATACCAATGCTACTCGCGGTTGGTGCGGTCCATCACTACTTGATCCGTGTAGGTAAACGTAGACAGGTCAGTCTAATCGTTGAAGCAGGAGATCCGCGTGAAGAACATCATTATGCCGTCCTACTTGGATATGGGGCGGATGCTATCAATCCCTACCTCGCCTTCTCAACCATTGTTCAACTTGCCGAGAACGACGAATTTGAGGAACTTTCATCAGAGCAAGCAATACATAACTATAAAGAAGCGGTTGAAAAAGGTATCTTGAAAATTATGGCAAAGATGGGCATTTCTACTGTGTCGAGTTATCGCGGCGCACAGATTTTTGAGGCAATAGGCATCAATTCTTCTGTTATCAATAGATGTTTTGTCGGAACGCCATCAAGGTTAAGTGGTATCGGTTTTGAGCATATTGCCGCAGAAACACTCCATTTCCATACTAAAGCGTTTGGTGGGGTTGATGATAGAAAAACATTACAAGAAGCAGGTTATTTCCGATTTCGGAGAAACGGTGAATTTCACGCATTTAATCCGACCGTGTTCAAAGCATTACACAAGTTCGTAAAAAGCGGGGATGCTGAAGATTACACCGAATACGCTGAAGCAGTAGAAGTGGGAGAACCTTCCAGTCTACGAGATTTGCTCGCTTTCAAGCCAAGTACTCCCATACCTATTGAAGAGGTAGAACCCGCAGAAGATATTGTTCGTAGATTTACCACTGGAAGTATGTCTTTTGGTGCGTTAAGCCGTGAAACACACGAAACCTTGGCTATTGCAATGAACCGTCTCGGTGCCAAATCAGGTAGTGGTGAAGGTGGAGAAGACAGTGGTCGATTCGAAAAACAACCGAATGGTGATCTGGCATCCAGTGCTCTCAAACAGGTTGCCTCTGGACGTTTTGGCGTAACACCGCAGTATCTCGCATCCGCACGGGAATTGGAAATTAAGATGGCGCAAGGGTCAAAACCTGGAGAAGGTGGACAAATTCCTGGACACAAAGTTACACTTGAGATAGCAAAGATTCGCCACTCAATTCCTGGGGTCCCCTTAATATCACCACCACCACATCACGATATCTATTCGATCGAAGACCTCGCACAGTTAATTTATGACCTAAAACAGGTGAACCCGCGGGCAAAAGTCGCTGTAAAACTCGTATCAGAATTTATGATAGGGACAATTGCATCAGGCGTTGCGAAAGGATACGCAGATGTGATCCAGATAAGTGGACATGAAGGTGGAACTGGGGCTTCTCCACTTAGCTCCATCAAAAATGCTGGAACACCATGGGAACTCGGTCTTGCAGAAACACAACATCGCCTCGTTGAAAATGAATTGCGTGACCGTGTTGTACTAAGGGTTGATGGTGGTATGCGTTCTGGTCGTGATATCGTCATTGCGGCTATGTTAGGTGCTGAGGAATACGGCTTTGGTACAACCGCAATGGTTGCAACAGGATGTGTAATGGCACGACAATGCCATTTAAACACTTGTCCTGTCGGTGTTGCTACACAAGACCCAGCACTTCGGGCAAAATATCCTGGCACTCCTGAAATGGTTGTCAACTTTATGCTCGGTGTAGCAAATGAAGTCCGATCAATCCTTGCAAATCTTGGACATCGTTGTCTCAATGATATTATCGGTCGTCCTGAGTTGTTAGAACTTGCTGACTTAGTTGAATATCCAAAGGCAGCAACCCTTGACCTTACGGAAATCCTCTCATCTGCTGATCCAACAGGAGAGATGCCTCGTTATCATTTACAAGAACGTAATGACCGTGTAGATATTCCCTTAGATGATCAGATTTTGGTTGATGCTGCAACTGCAATTGAGAAGAAAGAACCAATTCAACTCTCATATCCGATTCGCAATACCCACCGAACGGTGGGTGCTAAGTTGTCTGGTGAAATTGCCTATCGGTATGGAGATGCCCCTTTGCCCAAAGAAACTATCCGAATCTACTTTACGGGTAGTGCAGGACAGAGTTTTGGGGCTTTCTGTATCAACGGTATCCAGCTTGTTTTAACTGGTGAAGCAAATGATTATGTCGGTAAAGGAATGGCAGGTGGGGAACTGGTTATTAAACCTTCACCTGATGTCCGATTCGAAACCCATGAAAATACCATCATTGGTAACACTGTGCTATACGGTGCTACAAACGGGTCCCTATACGCCGCAGGTACAGCCGGTGAACGTTTTTGTGTCCGGAACAGCGGAGCAACTGCTGTTGTTGAAGGAGTAGGAGACCATGGATGTGAATATATGACAGGGGGCACCATCGTCATCCTGGGCGAAACAGGACGAAACTTCGGTGCAGGAATGACAGGAGGAACAGGCTATGTACTTGATGAAAACCAACAATTTGAAAATAAAATTAATCCACAACTAATCAAGTTAGAACGTATTACTGAAAAAGTGGATGAAGATACGTTGGTTGGATTGATACAAAAGCATCTTGAGTTGACTGGAAGCCAACGTTCAGAACATATCCTCGCTGAATGGGATAAGTTTTTTCCTCTTTTCTGGAAAATAGTTACACCGCCACCTCCAACGCTGAATCGCAGAACAAGAAGGACTCCTCGTAAGAAAAAGTAACTAATTTCTCATCAAATTCAACCAATTTCCTAATATTGTGAAATCCAAAAATATGTGCACACTCCATGATAGGTGCGGTTTCATGAAGATTAATTTATTCTTTCGGTAATTTTAATTTCCGAATACCTGTAGGCGCGCTTTGTAAGCGCGCTGGACTTCAATAATAACTTACCGAATCTATTTTTTAATCTTCATCTAACCGCACTCTTTACACAGGTTCGGTTTCCTAACCCAACCTACCAAGTGTATATAAGTAATTACGAATTTTACTATAAACCATTGTAGTGTCAGAAAAACAAAAAGCCTCTATGAAATTTCATAAGAGGCTTTATGCTATTTGTTCTAATCTAACTTCACTGAATAGTGATACTAAAGTATGAGAGTAGCATATAATGCAATGATTTTAGGACAAAGAGTCTAACTCACAATCTATGCATCGTGCTTTCAATTAGCTGATCCGCCGCCTTCGTCTTCAGCAACAGCGAATGCAACTTCAAGTCCTTCAACTTTAGCGGATCGCATCTTTGCTCGTTCAACCACGTCAATGACACGTCCATGTTTTGCACGTTTATCTGCTTTAATAATCAAAGTGCTAATTTGGTGTTCATTGGCAGCTATAAAGAGTCCTACCTCTTCCAAAGTTTGCATCTCACGATCATCAATAGCGATTCTACCATCGCTGCTGATAAACAAGTTATATTTTTTCCTCGGAAATTCGTGTTCTGTCGAGGAATCCGGCAAAGTGACGCTAAATGGCGGTGGAACCCGCATGATGGCAGACACCATGAAAAAAATGAGTAATAGAAACACACAATCAATCATAGGAGCCATCGGTATATCGTCATCACTACCGGTATTTCGTCTACGTCTCATTTGGAGAGCCATGTGTATCCTCCTTCCATAATGGTTGGAACTGTAATCAGATTACACGCGTCATTCTCGCGCGGTAATAGCAAATCCAATTTTATCAATACCCGCATCTTTTGCTGTATCCATTACCCTAACAATCTGTTCATGAAGCACGTCACGTTGGGATTGGATAATAAGCATTGTTTTCTGTTCTTCAGGTGCATTCAGAAGGAGTGAAAACATTTCATCAAACTGTACAACCACTCCATTCAAGAGCATTGTGCCATCTTTATCGCTAACAGTAGGGTTATCGATTTTGACAACAAGTCCTTTTGGTTTGTCCTTTGAAGGTTCACCCGGAGGTGGTAGTTGCACCCGAATACCCGGCATAGGAGCAAAAGTTGTGGACACCATGAAGAAAATCAGGAGCAGGAATACACAATCAATCATAGGAGCCATACTGAGCGTAGGCGGTTTACGTTCGCGTATTCGCGTTGCCATAAGGCTTAATTTGGCTTCACCAAGTTGTTGCATTTCAGGATTCTCCCTTATTTAGGAGCAAGACGTGGAGCCAAAGCCCCGCGCCAGGCTATAATTACGCGTTTGCTTCACCAACAATCAACTGGTTGACAATTTCCGTTGAAACCTGTGAGATTTCAACCATGTGCCTATTAACCCAACTATCAAAAAGTTGGAAGAAAATCAAGCAAGGAATAGCAACTGTCAAACCACCAGCAGTCGTTAGAAGAGCCTGTGAGATACCGCCTGCAAGCTGTTGCGGATCACCAGTACCTTCAAGTGCGATTGTGGTAAAGGCTGTAATCATACCTGTAACAGTTCCAAGCAGACCGAACAGAGGTGAAACAACTGCGACTGTTCCAAGCACTGGGAGATTCCGTTCTAATTCCGGAATTTCCAGAAGACTTGCTTCTTCTATGGCTTCTTGGATTTCCTCTTTTGTAATATCTCTTTCCTCAATCTGGGCTTGACTATATCTGAGTAACCCAGCCTTTAAAACGTTAGCGAGTGGACCTCCAGCTTCTTCACAAGTTGAGACCGCTTCCATAATGTTCTCTTTGCGTAATGAATCAGCAATGCTTGCAATGAACTGCTCAGTGCCAATTCGTGAACGGCTACGAACAAATGTGAAAAGTCTTTCAATAATGAAGGTTAATGCTACAACAGAGCATATTGCTAACGGGTAGAACACAAAACCAAATTTCTTGAAAAAAGATATAATGTTATCTTTTTCTCTCATTTTGATACGGTCAAAAATTTCACCACCAGCTGCAACGACCTTAGACTTACCAAATCTGTCACCATAACCTTCTTTTGAAACACTAATCGTATAACGTCCAGCGGGTAGACCTGTTTTTTCATAGATACCGTCTTTGTCTGTATTCACTATATACTCTTGTCCATCAGCACTATTCACGATTTTAACGGTAACATCTTCAATTGGTTTCTGTTCTGTAGAAGTATCAATAATTTCACCTTTAATTGTTGCGCCAACACCCATAGTATCGACATCTTCTGCACTTTCCTCTGCAGCATCAACAGTCGGTGCTTCGACTTCTTCATCTTGGGCAAAAACTATGCCAGCAGACATAAACATACATGCTACTAACATTAGAATTAAACTTAAACGAGTCATTCGTCCTGGTTCTCCTTTATTAAAATGCCTATTCGGCAGTATATTATCAATAAGAACAATCTAATAATATAAACAGCACATCTCCAAATGTGCTATAGTTTATGAGTTACTTCTGAATTATCAACACATGATAACTTCAAAAGAAACGTTGTCTTTAGACTATTTACGCTATAGGTTAAAGTAATTTTCCTGAACAATATACTCATATAAGGTAACACCTGAATGGATATGGAGTTGCGCTACATTTGATAATAGACGTAAAAACATAACCATATTATTTGAATATGTGGTGCTGGATGCAAAGAAAGAATTGCCCCCAGCACAGCATAAAATTAAGGTATTTAGAAACCCATCATTGCTCGGACAAACGTTGTATTACTGGTTGTGTTCTCAAGTAGAATAGTTGTTCTGCGGTAACCAGCCAGAATGACGATATTGAAACCAAGCCATTCACCTCTGTTAATTGCTTGTATTTCAAATATCCGAGTCCGCAAATCTGGTCTATAGCGAATTGGCACCTGTTGATCTGGACCGAATTTAGCCAGATAGACTCTAAAGTTATTGTCCCGGTTCGTAAACTTTCTGTATTGGAATCCACCTAAGATGTTCATCCTCGGTGAAAATTGGTAATCGAGACGTATACCAAGGACATCTTCTCTACTTCTACGGTTGAAACGCAGATATTCAACTGGTTCATCGTCTGTAGGAACGAAGTGCCGTGCGTTGAGAACTTCACCAATTTCTTCTGCAGTTCTATCAAAAGCACGGTCCCATATATATTTGACCATCGGTGTCAACGTCAAATCTTCACCGATTCTATCTACATACGGAAGATCCCCGAGTGGGATTTCATATTTTGCCTTGAGAATAGTCTGTTGGCTACGTATGTTCCTTTCGGGGTAACGACGTAACTTCCAGTTATCTACATCGTAAATTAGACCGGTATCAGAAGGATCAAGTGCGTTAATGCCATGGTCAGGATAGAAAGGATATTCTCTCCTTTGTCCACTTGTTCGAACTTGTTCATCAGGTACAAGGAAATCTATCCGTTCATCCGGTTCAAACAACTCAGCTCCCGAATCGTATTCAACATCCAAAAATATTGCATCTTCTTCATCAAGTTCAAATTGCTTCTGCAAAACGACGAGAAGTTTTGCTTCCAGTGTCAGGTTTGGTATTGCCTGATAGAGGAATTGCAACGTTGTTGTGTTTACGCGAGCATTGTAGTAATCAAGTTCATCCTCGGTTTGTTCGGCTTCCAATTCACCTACCTGCAGTGTGATGGTGTAATCAGGGATATCATCTCTTACGCGGACGAATCTATTTTGGAAGAGAACAGTACCGAAATCGGGAATGTCCCGTTGATAGATGACGTGTAGGTATTTAGAGTCATTTTTTCGACGGCTTGAGACTTCACTTTCATTCAACCATCCGACATGAAGGGATAGGTTATCAAGTAAGTCGTATTCTGCTTTGAGGTGATAACCTTCTCGGTCAATGCCGTATTCGTATTGTGGCTCAAAATCATCTTCCAACGAATCGATGGTTCCGTTATTATTCAAATCGATTAAGTCAGTAAAGACCGGTGGGTCTGCCTCAAAAATAAGGAAATCTTCCTGGTAGTCTAAGATACCGTTCTGATCCCTATCATCAGCGCGAGGGAGAACACCATCAAAGTCAAAATCATCAGGCCAATCGTCATCATCATCGTCGTCTTCAACTAACGCATAATTAGTTTCATCCCACGGAGCTCGTTCCGTAGAAGGTCCAGCAGGAGGAAGAGTATATGTTTGGTCACGTCCACCATTTGAACCGAAGTTTAAATAAGTGGTAGTATAACCAGGATCAATGTGGTATAAGACACCTTCAAGATAAAGTTTGCCAAAACGTGATTTCAGTTGGACGAACCATGCGGTTTCTCTTCCCAACATTCCATCTCCGTCTTCATCTGTGCCATCTCCACCGAGCCTCGCTTCAAAACGTTCACCCGTGGCTTCTGAGTATGTCGGTATACCGTTGGCATCAATGGCAACTCCATCTGCACCGATTGAAATATTAGTCGTTTCTTCCCCGTCTTCTGTTTCAATAACGGTTTTGACACGACTAAATCCAACCTGATCCTTAGGAATAGTAGGATACTGTTTATATTTTCCATTAATGGAATAGTGTGCCCTTACAAATACATTTCCAACTGTGCCTTCCAGGTCTAAACCGTAGAGAAGCGCAGCTCTTGCGGCACCATAACGGTATGTGACTTTTCGAGGTCTTCCCTCACCTTCCCAATTAGCAGGATTATGACGGAGACTTGCTCTGTTGTCAGTATAATCCGAAGACTGACCGTAGTTTCCGGGAGCTTCAATAATGTCACGATACGGCATTTGAATATGCCCATCTTCAGTTTTAATCCATTCTTGAATTTCGGGATCGGATTCGGCTAAATTTGCCTCACTAAAACCGATAACGGCAATGTTGTAATCACCCGCAACGACCATTTCAAACATCACATCTTTAACTGTCCGCGGGTCAATATCGTGATCAGCAAATATTAGGTCATATTTCATTTTACTGAAACCTTCAGCGATTTTCCATTCACCATCAACGGAATCCTGTACTTGGTCAACTGCAGGATCAACAGGTTCTATGTCATCAATAAAAATATCAATTTCTTGTTGCGCTTCAGGTAGAAGATTAGGTTCAATTCCCGCTTCAATGTCATCTGCGCTTATTTCTTCAAGTGCTTGTGTAATAACCGTGATTTTCATCATTTTGAAAGCCGCACCGACACCACCTTGGAACCTATCCTGAAGGATATTCTGGAGTTCATCTCCCGAAAGTCCTGCTCGGTCATTCGTATTAATAAAGGTTTCATATAGGTGATTGTCTTCAGGAGAATCATCACGAAAGACGACAGTAATGCTTTCTGGTGGGGTATTTGCAACGGTTCCCATAAACGGGTTTTCTACGCGTTCTGGATGTTCTTTATGCAAGTTGATATAGGTAAACCCGACACGAAAAATGTCTCCTAAAAGACCTTGTCCACGGAAACCTACAAGACGTGCATTTTCAATATGTCGTAAACCTGCATCTTCATTTAACCCATTTCTACGCCCAAGATTAGGTGCAAGGTTTGCTGCTGCGTCTGCAAGTTGCACAGGGTTTGAGATACGTGAATTGATTAGGGTAAAGAGATGTCTTTCTTGTGCAAAAGAGATATCCCACCGAAATCCATCAAATTCTGTTTTGTATATTGCATACCTATTTGGGAATAGGGTAGACGGTTTAAGACGTATGTGGTCACCAATTGCAAACTCAGTATATCGACCTCTGTACGAATCTTCTGTCAAGATTGTCCGGTCCAACTGTATTGTGAAACGTTCACTATCAAGCTGACCTGTCCAACCGACAACCAATTCACCGTTCTGATTAAACTGTTTCTCTTCACGGTAGTTGTGTACTTCACTACCTTCCAGTAGTTCTTTACCAAATAGGTCATAGAAGAACTTCGGTTCCTCTTCTAATCGGAAACGGTCTGAGAATTTAGAGTCTCCCTCAATAGTAGGCAAGAGAGGTTCTTGCGGTCCAAGACTTTGTGCTCCACAACCGTATAGCACAATTATGCTTAGGATGCAAGTAACTACAAGCAAAACATCAATAATTCGTTTTAACTTGTTCATTAGTTTGGTATTCCTCCTTAGGAAAATATTAGTTCGGATATTAGAAACCTACAATAATATGTAACGGTTATGTGCTGGCATCTGGTTTCCGAAACCTTATAATGAATTGAACCAGTAATTATTATTTGTAAACCGAAAGAGAAAATACCCGTTATGTCTTGTAACAGATACCGTATTTTAGTTATTTACACACCATTCGGTTATATTTCATATCTGCCTATGATATTTGATATTATTGATAAGCAGAAATTGGTTCTCTCCATTATTTAAGGATGTTTTGGGAGTAACTCTCCACAAAACGCTTATTAAGTGTTTAGAATATCAAAGATGTAATTTTTTGTCAAGTTATCAAAAGTAAATGATCGTAACTATATAATTCAGAAAAATCATACCATAAGTGTCAAAATATTGCAACAATAAAAAAATATTTCCAAAGTACACAAAAACTCCCAAATCAACGAAATGACATTGGGAATTGTGATTCAACTTTGGAAACTATTTTTAGTATGGGTAATATATTCAATTAACAAAGCAAGAGTAATACCGAGACATAATCCAACAACTCCTGCCAATATAACAATCAGTTTGTGTTGTGGACTAACTGGAACTTTTCTCGGTACAGCGATATCAACAATCTCAATTCCACCCTTCTGGTTAGGTGTAACATCGGTCTCAGCACTTATAATCTCGGATTCAAGATAACGTTTTTCAATTTCTTCCTTTATTGATCCAGCAAGTTCTATTTTTGTGCGTAATTGCGTCAAGGTATGTTGATTTTCAGGGATTTGGTTTAATAACTTTTGTAGTTCTCCGTTGATATCTCGTAGTTCTTTCCTGAGTTGTATTGTTTCGTTCTCATAACCATCTATGATTGGTGGCAATTCGATTAGTTGATTTTGTATATAGGTATAATGTGCAGAGGTTCCAAATGTATTGGTAGTGGTTGTTTGGGGAGTTGTTTCAATTTGATTTTGGATATTATCTATTTGCGCATCTAAACCCGCAATTTCATGGGAACTTTTTCCAACTTTTTCACTATCACCGATGCGCTGAGTTTCTAAATCAATAATTTTCTCTTGCTGGTGTAGCCAAAGTGGATTCAGATTATGGGTTTCTGAGATTTGTGCCTGTTTTGGAAGGTTTTCAAGTTGGGTTTTATAATGGGTTAATTGTCCACGTGCTGTGTGAAGTGCCTGTTCAGAGATCCCAAGACGTTCTTGCAATTTCCGATGCTGTTCCAACAAATTTGCTAACATAGGGTACCACGTCTCAGGACTCCTATTTTCACGGATGAAGTTACGGGTTTCGCTTATGAGTTGTTGTATTTCTATGTCAATTTCCGTTCGTTTCTGCTGTAAGAATTTCTGACGTCTTGCCAACTTCGTTTTTTCATCTTCGCTCCGTAGCGTTTGCATGTCTCGTGCCAGTTGGTTAACCAGAAGTGCTGCGTTACGTTCTCCCCCTTCGGATTCCGTTAATTCAATTGACAGTTCAATATAATCAGCCTCAGGGTCTATCTGCGCTTTCAGTTTACGCTTTAGGTTCCCAACACTTGGGAAGTGTCGTATACCTCCCAAGTTATTTTCTTCCAAGTTTTCAACTGCAGCGTTTAGCATTGATTCCGTTGAAAATCTTTTACTAATTGTTGCCATATCTCTCCTGTTCATACCACCTGAAAATACCGATTGAAACAAGTTAGCAGAAGAGATAGGAGAGGCGGAACTTGATTGGATCAGACGCATTGACGTGGAAGCCGAATATGTTTTAGGAATACGAAGTGAAATGACCAAGGCAGTTCCTAAAACCAATAATGTGCACAAGCAAATTACAAATATATGCTTCCGAACAAAATGTAGGTAGTCATGCAACGGTTCCTCTTTTTGAGGCATGTATGTCAATTTTCGTCGAAGAATCGAGAGAAAATTGTCCTCCTTCCTTAAGACTGTATAACTTTATAAATTGTTAGCAATGCGAATTTCTTCATCGTTGAAGGCTTCGTCATACCATTCGGTAATACGCCATTCGCCATCTCTTTTCTCAAAGATAAACAGATTATCACCTTCTGCGAACCAGCCTGTGTATCCACCTTCAAGCGATTCGCCATCTGCTACAAATCCTTGGATTCGGTAATGATTTCTAACTTCGGCTTGATCCCCGTCTTCATTGATAGATATTTCGGGGGGGACAGAAAGTTCTATTTCAATATCCTGAAACCTGCTAAAGACGCGAGTTGCAGAATCACGTTCATCTCTGATATCGTCAAACTCCAGATCATCAGTTTTGTCGCCATCAGTTCCCATATCAGATACGTAGCGGAACCCTTGTGCCCAATAGGCACTCATATAGGTTTCAACGTCTTCAGTTTCATAACCTTCTCGCCACCGTTTCAAAACCCCGTTAATAGCCAAAAAGTCTTCGGGTGGCACTTGATTCACTTTATCAACATCTCCGCATCCAATAATAAATGCTACTAAAACGAGCACACTGCTTATTTTTCCTAATTCCTTTAACATAGTAATCTAACCTCCAAATTAAAATGTCTTGACGACTCCTAAATAAAGTCGTGATGGATTGATTCCAACTTGGAGCCCCAATTTCTCAATATTTTGTGCATCCTCTTGAATTGAACGAACTTGTGAGTTAGCATTATAAAAGTTCGCACTTACATAAGAATCTATAATACTATATGCCCAGATTCCTATACCTGTATAAATAAAAAACATTCTGAGTTTATATCTCTGATTTGCCTTGTCGTAACTTGCTAATACAAGGTCAGAATTATCTGGTTCATAACTTGCGGTAAGTATGTAGTTGTCATATTGACTTTGTAAAGATTGATTTGCGAAATATGCTCCAACTGCTGAAGTTCCAATTCCGAGAAGAATTAAACCTCCACGAAAGTAGTTGCGACTATGAAATTGTCCCCAACTGGGAAAAACAGTTGAACGGACCATTGTACCAATAGGTGAAATAAGTCTTATGGATTTTTCAGGTTCAGCGGGAACATTTAGGTTGTTAACCTCTTGAGCGAAACAAAATTGTATGCTCAACAACAAAATCAGAAGGGTCAATAAAAAACGCATTAATTCCTCTTATTGTTGACGATGCCCCGCGCAAAAAATGCACGAGGCATCGTATATGTCAATATCACTATATTACTTCTGCTGGTTTATCTTCTTCGTTTTGACCTTTCGGATGTTGATGTCCGACTCCGGGTAGTACTCTTATCGTCATCGTCATCATTACTCGAACTTGAACTTGTTGATGTTCGAGTAGAGGTTGACGACCGAGTGCGTGAACTGGACGATGGCGTACGACTAACCCTTTGTGATTGGGTCCGCGTCGGAGTAGACCTTGATGACGTAACAGTTGAGTTGCGTTGTTTTGTTCGGTCTATGGTACTACTCGTCCGTGAACTTGAGGAAGTACTCGTCCGACTTGAAGAAGATAATGATCTTCTTTGATATGTGGAAGATCTATCATTTATTGCTGAAGTCCTACTCCTGTTTGTATTCACACTTGAGCGTGAATTAAGGATCAGTCTCCGTTGTCTATCTGTTGTCTGGACTGAAGAACGTGTTCTACTACTATATGACCGGACAGTATTATTCTGTTGAGGTGTCAACCTTGCCACTGATGCTCGTTGTTTCTGAGAAATGATGGTTGACCTGCTAACACGTTCTGTTGAGGGCGGTGCTTGCCTTCGATGGTTTTCGACTACAGCACGAACATCAGTCTGAGTTTGTGTTCGTTCTGCAGTTCGCGAAGGTGTTGCCAACCGACTCCGAGAATATTGCTTGCGTACCGATTCGTGTTTTGCACTCCATCTATTTAACTGTGTCCGTTTCCGATATACTGGTGTAACTCTACCGTAACTACCATAATAATAAGGTGAGTGGTAATACACATATCGTGATGGGTAGTATGTACGGTAACGTCCTAAGTATCCGCCATAATAAGAACGAATTGTAAGGAAATTATGATCGTAGACTGGGTAACTCCAACACAGGTAGGAGTTGTATCCAGAGTGGTAAAAAATAGGTCCATCGTAAAAGTATAGATAAGTATATCTATGCCATGGACGCCAACGATACGTTGGGGTATAGTGCTGAACTACACGGACTTTAGGTGCTCTGCGATATGTTGAAACTTCAATATATTCAACATCAAGTTGTTCACCACCTTCAGCAACAATATGAAGCTCCATCCACCCTCGGTCAACATGTCCTGCGACCGGTATCTTGATAGTTTCAGAACGGTTTTTTGCCCGTAGGACAAAGGTATCACCATACCTTGTTTCCGATGCATTTTGGTCGTTGTACCCCCGACGTGTCGTTTCACGTTTGAGGTTACGAATCCAAACACGTCCTGCAACAGGTTCATAATGATCGTTTATTTCAAACTTGTTGGGTTCACCTTTGTATCGTACTACTATTTCAACAGATTGTGCACTGCTTGGTATCTCAAAAAGGTATACACCACTTGCGATTGCAAATTCATAGTTATCCGGTTCTTGATGTGTACTTGCCCATGCGGTAAGACGCATTCCGTTTTCAAATATAGGGCTTGCAGTGATTGTTGCGTTGCCGCGTTCTATCCATTCATCTACGTCACTTGCGATTCTATGTTCACGACTCAGTCTGTCAGTGTAATAGTCGTAATCGGCTAAACTCACTGATGCTAACGTTCCTAATAGCATGCAGCCGAGGAGTCCTGCGATTGTTAAAGTAAAAATTCGTTTTATCATGAGAACTCTCCTAAGTAAGCATCTTATACCATCATGGATAATTGATGGTTAACAAGATCAATTAATATATCTATTTCTTCTGTTCTATCTCAATTAATTCTGTTATTACTCGTCCTTGTTTTAGGTTATTGTGGATCTGATATAAATAAGGTTTCCATCTTAATATCGCTTTTCTATCATAATTGCTAAAATTATACTATTTCTTCACAAAATTGTCAAGGGTCATAATACGCGTCAGATTACAGAAGTTTCTCTTTGAAATCCGACTATGGTAAATATTAGAATCAAATTGGACACTTTGCATCTGCGAGGTTAGAAAACCTTACCTACCGTTGGAAAAGTGTATATTTATTTTTCTAATTTACCACATATTATATTACGACTTTGGTGTGAGTTTGATACCCCGTTTTTGCGCTTGCTCGCGCGCCAGAGGTGTAATGATAGTAGGTTCTGTATAAACCAACTCTTGGACATCAGATGTCAGATTCGAGATAGTAGATGCACTGATGACAGGTGTTGATATATTTGCTCGATTTGGCAAACCACCTTCACGAACTGTTTCCGCAATCTGATCAACTGTTATCCATTGAACGCCAAATTCGGTTAACGTGTTTACATGCTCCAGTTCAATTTGGTCAAGAGTCTGTGATTTTTTATCTACATACTTTTTTGTATTCGTAAGATCTGATGCTGCTATAACCCGTTTTCCGCAACACAGTGCTTGGTAGACCAAATAGGTACAAGGCGTATCAACTAACTTCAAAGCCAATTTTCCAGCCATTGGATAGGAAAGTGCGGGTAGTACAATCTGCGAATAACTTTCAACAATAGATGGAATATCAGTTAACTCGTTTTCCAGCAATATGTTTTCTTTACCAAAAGTCGAATTAATAGACTCAAGATTTAATACTTTAGTTGCAAGTTCGGATAAAATAATTCGAATATTCCATCCTTCCTGCATACATGTTTGGAATTGTTGAAGTATCTGTTCTAATGGGAGTTGTGTTGCGCCAAGTATTGACAGTAGATGTTTTTCGGATTCTTGGGTGCTATTGTTATGTTCTTGAAGCACTCGCTCAACTATTTTTTCAATTTGTTCGATCTGTTCTGGTGTCATGTTTAGTCGCGTAGTAGTTCAACAGCTTCGCCACCTTTCAAACCAGCGGCGTTTGAATCATCAGTGTCCAGATGCATCTGAAGCACATAAGATTCATGAATTTTCGGACGGATATTTTCAAATGTTAATGCACGTTCACCCGGTATACGAATTTTTAATTCATCTGATTCTGTGATACCAAACGCTACAGCCTGCTCAGGTTTCATGTGAATATGTCTCGCTGCACAGATTGCACCTTCTTCTAAATAAACACTTCCAGCAGGACCTACGAGTGTTATCGCTTCAGCCCCATCAAGATCGCCTGAATCCCTTATAGGTGGGTCTATACCGAGGCGGATTGCCTCTGTCTTTGCGACCTCTACTTGTGAATAATCTCGTACCGGACCAAGAATACGAACATGTTCAATTGCACGCATCCGTTTACCAACGACAGTAACTGTTTCATTTGCAGCAAAAGCTTCGGGTTGATATAGTGGCGCATAGACGGTAAGTTGATGTCCAGCACCGTAAAGGATTTCAAGGTCTTCCTGTGTCACGTGTGCATGTCTGGCAGAAACACCGACCGGTATTTTCTGATTCGCTAATGCGACATCACATGCACGATTACCCGCATCACAAGTTCGCAAAGCACACCCGCTGCAAGATTGGTCATTAGACAATTGATCCACTACTCTGCGGGTAATTAGTTTGACTAAGTCTTGGTCATGCATCTTAACTATGTTTCTATGTATTCAAACATTCCTAAGGATTGTTCCTGAAATTAAGGTTAACTTGGTAGAATAGTTTCAACATCGTTGTGTGGTCTTGGGATCACATGGACTGAAACAACTTCGCCTACACGTGCAGCAGCTTCTGCGCCAACATCTGTAGCAGCTTTTACAGCACCTACATCTCCACGCACCATCACAGTGACATATCCACCACCAATCTGTTGGTACCCGACGAGTCGAACATTCGCAGCCTTTACCATTGCATCAGCTGCCTCAATACTGCCAACCAATCCTCTTGTCTCAACCAATCCTAATGCTTCTCCAGTCATTGATACCTGTTTCTCCTAATTGTGTGTTGTGGAATTTACCGAGTTATATAGTTTTCACAATCCATATAAACGCTTAAGTAACACCCATCTACTTAGAAATCTTAAAACTATAGGACTTATGCATGAACGGTAGGCGCGCTTTGTAAGCGCGCAAAATACTCACTATTCAACTGAAAATTGAACCATTTTGTTCATAATTATTGGATAAATCATGGAAAATACGTAAGTCCTAAACTAAATAACCCTATCGAATTTGTAATCTGTCTTATAGTATATCAAAATTCTTTATATTATTCAAGAAAAATTGGCTGATGAGCACGTAAATCCTCTTAACATCGTGTCGTGCTTTGTCAATCTGGTTGTTTTTCTTTAATGCTACGGCACGCCATAGATAAATAGGGATTAATTCATACTGTTCATTTTCCCAGTTATCAATTGCCTCTGTTAGCAGTTCAATAGACTTGGTTAAATCGGCATCTTTCAAATTTTGTTGCCCCAAATCTCCATGAATATCGCTACGATTCAGATACGCAATTGCGAAGTGTGGTTGCATTTCAATGGCTTTGTCAAAATCCGCTAAGGCGTGCTTTTGCGATTTATCGTTCTTATCTGATAATAGATACTTTTTATGGTATGCTATGCCACGGTTGTTGTAGGCAATTGCGGTAGGACGATGCTTAACAATGTCAGTATAATCGCGAATTGCCTCATCAGGTTTTCCTGACAGCAGATAACATTTTGCGCGTTTTGACAGGACAAGAGCATTTTTTCTTGCTTTGAGTGATTCGGTGTAATCGTCAATAGCCTGTGGAATATCATTTAAGACGCGATAAACGTCCCCACGACTGGCATAAGCATCGGCTATATACTGATTGAGTGATATGGTCTGTGTATAATCTGCTATTGCATCTTTGTATCGTGCCAGATAGTAGTATGCACGTCCACGATTGATGTATGCTTCTGCATATTTTGGCTCAATCTCAATTGCACGGGTAAGTTCGGATATGGATCGGTAAAATTTCCCTTTTCCAAGCAATTGTGTTCCGTCAGTTAGGTGTTTATCTGCATCACTGTCAAACCCTTTTAGTCTTTCCCATGATACGAAGCGCGATGCAAGAATAATCGTCAGAATCAGAATAGGGGTCATTATGTAGATTAACGCACGCATACAACGACACTCTACTATTATTTCGGGTAGAGAAGATGAATGTTAACACCGAATTGTAATTCATCAACAGAGGAATAGTTTTTGGCTAAATCAATTTCTATATAGGTTTGTCCACCTTTGGTTCCGCTGTAACCTGTGGAAAAGATGAGCTGTTTTCCTCCGAGTCTGACTACACCATCTTTAACATTTCTTGGTGGGAAAAGTCCCACGGGGGTATGTCCAACAACTAAAAATCTTGCATTGAGAGCGTTGAGAAAGTTCTCGGTATGTTTCAATGTATATCCGCCAAACATGACTATTTTTGATCGGTCCCATAGCATCTCATCCAGTGTATCTTTAGCGGGTGTAACAAGGTCTGATATGCTATTAATATTACGCGCTGGACCTGCATGAACTGCCACAAATCCCTTTTTACCGATAACGACCGTTGGAAGGTTCATAATGAAATCAAAATGTGTATCATTCATTCGCTCAATGAAATTAAATTGTTTATAGTAACTACCGTTTATGCTGTTGTATAATCTATCAATGAAAATCTTTCTATTATCATCGGACATTCCGCTTCTTTTCATCACAGCGTAAGTGTCTGCTGCCGCGAATTCGTGGTTTCCTCTAATATAGATAAGTCTCTTCCCATTATCCCCAAGTTGTTGCTGTATTTCAATCACACGGTTAACAATTTGTATGTCGCCATAAGGTGGTTCAGGCTTTTCATCAGGTTTATAATCAATCACATCCCCAAGCATAATTCCATAAACATCTTCACCTGCTTCTATACGTTCAATCAGTCGTGTTTGTCCAAGCCACTGATTAAAATCGTTCCAGTGTGCATGTAGGTCAGCAATAATATAGACAGTGCCGTGGTCAGGCAGGACGACTACGTGTCCATCTCGTGTGTACTCATTAGGATATTGTGATAGGTTTTTCGGTTGTGTATTTGCAACCATTGTGAAACATACGAGCAAAAGGGTGAGGGGAAAAAGGTAAGTATTCATAGGTATTTACTTTCTGAAGAAGGCATCTACGACTTCTTCCTGTTGTGCAAGTTTATTGAGTCGCATTCGTCTACGATTCCAACTGATAAAATAGAAAAACAAAAATAACACTGCCAAACCACCCCAAAAAATGTATGAACTGGATAGCAGAGATGCCCAATGATAACGTTTTGGTAGTGATTCTCGCCATTGCATATCAAAGATTGTAAGATCATAGCCGAGAACTGATTTAAATGCAGTGTTGAGATTCGATCCTGTATGTAGTAGGTCAATAACTGCCCATAATGGTTCTGTACCATTAACTTCAACGAACCAACGTAGGGCATCTTGACTTTGTGCATAAGCCAAATCCGCACCATTCTGTGAAACTGGAAATTTATTTGTTAACTCATTAAGCGGTAAAATAGATTTTGTGAAGACATTTTTCAGTAAGGTTTCGTGCCGACCGGGCACCCATTCCTTTGAGAAGTGAATTGCAATACCTTCCACAAACCATAACGGCATTCC
The DNA here is from genome assembly GCA_022825665.1 of Candidatus Poribacteria bacterium. Taxonomy (GTDB): domain Bacteria; phylum Poribacteria; class WGA-4E; order WGA-4E; family WGA-3G; genus MSPOR6. The sequence goes on along the minus strand of JAJDWI010000010.1, from coordinate 13,179 downwards.
TTTAACCGCTTTCTTAGTATATTGTCCAAAAAGAACATGGGCAATTTCGTGTCGAAGAACTTGCGCTAATTGGAGTTTCGCCACTGTTATCTGTTTCGGATTTTGGATGACAATACGCCGACTCAACGGAAACGCACATCCAACCGCCCAATCCTGTATTGGTGCATGAACAAAGGCTTGAAACGCTCTTTGGGTATCACAAATATATATTTTAATCGTTTCATCTGGAATATGACGTGTTATCCGAGGCATCTCAGCATAGAAATCTTCCGCTATTTCGAGTATAGACGCGGGATCTGCTGTGTTTTCTCTGTAGTATAAGCGAAAATGCGTGCTTTCTGATGTTTCCCATGAAGCACCTACGGAGAATGACGGAAGTAATAATAAAACAAAAACAACGTATTTCATTTGAAACGTCATACATGCTTACGCCTATGGATCTACCACAGTACCCATAAATAGCACCGTCTTAGTTTTGTTATCGCGAATTGCAAAGAAAAATGGTCTATCTGCAATAAACTGTGGTGGAAGTGATGTAACAGCAATACCGATACCGGTCACTGCGGCAGCTTCCGAACCCTCTTCGTTAACTTCTATGAAAGTTTTATGTTTCACCTTTGCAATATACAAATTTCTATCCAAGTTCTCAAATGATGCCATACGGCTAAAATCTGCCTTTCCTTCATCAAATGCTACCGACATACCAAGTGATGTTAACGTATCAATAAGACTTGTTTCATATTCTAATGAAAATTTCGGAATTTGCACCCATATTTTACGTTCTTGGAACTGTGAAATCCAATTTTCCCAATTTTCTGCATTCAAACTATCCAAAAATGTATTAAGATCGGATTCACGCGAGGGTAGGAAGATATACATACTCATCTGTCCATCACCATAAGGAAGGCTAATTGCCTGAAAATTATCCTCAAGGTTTACGTAGTGCATATATTCATCTGTCCTATTCATCATCGGCACTTGCTTAGTGCTTCCTGATTCAAGATGGAACGCCGCATCACGCGTGTTTTCGGAATCAAATTTTGTTTGCCAAGATCCCTTGAAATAGATTGCATTGATTAGAAATAACACCATTTGAGGGTCAATGTTATCGTCTACGATTTTCTGTATTCTGCCATTGGTACTGTTATCAACCCACATATTAATCGTTTGTGATGCACTCGGATCGCTAAAATCCAGTGTTGTAATCTCTGCGTTGAAATATTGTGCGTTTCTATCCAAGAAATCCTGATTAAATGGTATCCCTTGTTTTCCCCAGAGTGAGTTTGCTATCGTGAGTGTCACCTTCGGATCTGCTGTCTGAAGTGTCTGATTCAAGTATGAATAACCGGAATTGATTAACTCGTTGCCTAACCCTTGTAGCTGCAAAGTATTGACCATCGCTTGCTCTGTATCACCTGCTGCACCGTTTAACGTCATTGCCAACGCAACGGAAACACTAAACGGAGAAACAAAGATATTCTTATCTTGGTCAATTTTTCGGATTTCATTGAATAGATTAAAGCCGAATTTGGTATTAGCAGAGACGACATTTGGGTCAAAAGTTCCAGGTTCACTTTTGATGATTTCTGGATCTAATTCACGTTCACAACCTATGAAAATAAGTAGTGTCAATCCACACATCATGAGGATAAGATTTATTTCACATATTTTTCTATATTTTGTGTTCACCAGAGTAGGTCTCCTTTTTAATGTATACTTCTACTTCGTACATCCTATGGGTCCACAACAGTTCCCATAAACAGAATCGTTTTTGTTTCGTTATCACGGATAGCAAAGAAAAATGGTCGATCCGCATTAAATACTGTACGTAGGATTGATCTAATCCCTATCCCAACACTGGTTGCAGCAGCAGCCTCTGAACCCTCCTCGTTGACTTCTATGAAGGTTTTATGTGCTACTTTTTCTATATATAGATTGCCACCGATATCGTCTAAAGATGCCATACGGCTGAAATCAGCGTTATCATCATCAAAAGCGATACCCATACTGAGACTTGTCAACGCGTCGTTGAGTTCCTTTGTTCCGTATTCCATTTTGAACTTTGGAATATAGACCATCACTTCCTGTTCCCGCAGCTGTGAAATCCAATTTTCCCAATTTTCTGCGTTCAATGAATCTAAAAAGGTATTTAGGTTGGATTTGTTGGACGGGAGGAAGATGTACATACCCATCTGTCCTTCTCCATAAGGAAGGCTAATCGCTTGGAAATTATCGTGGTGATTTTCGTAGTATGCGTAATTACCTTTCCTCGCCATCATTGGCACTTGCTTTGTGCTACCAGTTACAAGATGGAAATCTCTATCACTCGTTGCTGACGGGTCAAATTCTGTTTTCCATTCACCTTTGAAATAGATTGCATTTATGAGAAATAACACTGCATTCGACTCAATCTCATCAAGTATTTTTTTGATCTTGCCGTTTGTGTTGGTGTTTACCCACTGATTAATTGTTGTTAGGGAATTTGGATCTGCAAAATCCAAGCTTGTGATTTCCGCATTGAAATATTGGCTATTTCGCTGTTGGAAATCCTGCTTGAACGGCACCCCTTCGCGCGCCCAAAGCGAGTTTGCTATTGTGAGTGTAACTTTCGGGTCTGATGTCTGAAGTGTCTGGAGTAATTGATAGTAACTGGAATTGATTGAATTGGTGGTAATACCTTGTAGTTGTAACGTATCAATCATTGCTTCTTCTGTTTCACCAGCTGCACCGTTTAAGGTCATTGCAAGGGCTGTGGAAACACTGAACGGAGAAATAAAGATATTCTGGTTCTGTTCAGATTCCCAGATTGTATTGAATAGGTTAAAACCGAATTCGGTATTTCCAGATGGAACGTTGGAATCTATGGAGGCAACTTCAGCATCCTCCTTCGCTTGGTTAAGTGTATCCACAACAGAATCAAAACATCCGGCAAATAACAGAAATACGAGAATCATCAAACTTGGCACGGATTTTCCGACTATGTGTTTGTTATTCACCTGCTTCCTCCATCTTTGTTTGTAATTTGCTATTTCTGTAGGAGCGATCTCCGAATCGCGACCTGTTTGTAGTCGGGAATCGGAGTTCTCTCCTACCTTTGAGAATGTCAGAATTCGTAAATTAGCGTTGTCCTTAGTAAAGGTGCGCTACATATTCACCGTAACCGTTGTATATCTTTGTCGGATATCGGTCCATTGAGCCAATCATCCATTCAGAAGCTTGTGACCAACGGGGATGTGGAACTTTTGGATTCACGTTTGCTTCAAAACCGTATTCCCTCGGAAGAATAACATTCCAAAAGTTACGTGGTTTTTTGTCAGTCAGTTCTATACTGGTAATTGATTTGATGCTTTTAAACCCATATTTCCAAGGAGCAATCAATCGCAGAGGTGCGCCGTGTTGTGGTGGTAGAATATGTCCGTAGATACCAACAACCATAAGTGTAAGTTCATTCATGGCTTCCGCGAGCGTTAAGCCTTCAACATAGGGCCACGGCAGACGCGCATCGTTTTGATGTGATGCCACATCAGGGTCAAAAAACGTCTCCATCCGAACGTATTTTGCAGAAGATTTCGGTTGCACTTTTTCAAGGAGTGCTTTCATCGGGAAACCGATCCACGGTACTACCATTGCCCAAGTTTCCACACAGCGAAAACGATAGATACGCTCTTCAAGTGGCATCTGTTTAATTAAGTCATCCACATCTATGGTCATCGGATTTTCAACATGACCGGTAATTTCAACTTCCCACGGACGCGTTTTGAACCTTTCAACGCGTTTCCAGACGGTACTTTTCGAGGATGTGAACTCATAGAAGTTGTTGTAGGTTGCAGCGACGATTTCCTTAGTTTGTGGTCTTGTGACAGTGAAATTTTCATTCTTTACTGCTGAGAGTTTTTCTTTTTGATAAGCTTCAAGTTGTTTTGCTACACCTTTATTCTGTGCACATGCACTCGAACCGAACAGTGATAAAGCCCCCGCTCCTACTATGCCGAGGTCTTTGATGAACTTTCTACGATTAATATAAACTGATTCAGGAGTAATACGGTTTTCTGGGATCTCCCATCCTTTTGGAATCTTTATGTTTGCCATCGGATTCTCCTTTGACTTTTATTCTCTTATATGTTCACACTGTGAAACTATATTATATTTGGGTTAATTGTATGATACACATTATACAGGTTACCTGTTTCATGTGCAATCCTTATTTAGGACTGTGTTTTGATGTTACTTATTTTCTTGCAACTATTTCAGATTGTGGTGTATAATACCCTAAAAGAATAAATTTGTTCCCTATCATTAAGAAGCAGTGGAGTTTTGAGCAATGACACATAAATATTGGCAATATCAGATATTACTTGTTGCACTGGTTTGTGTTACTTTCGTATGTCCGCTTTTCTGTGCGGCTTATGAACACAAAATGTGCAACAGAAGTATGTCGGCTGCTGAATCTATTTCGTCTTGTTGCCAAAAAGCGAAGACTGATGCAACAGAGGAGTCTGAAACGCCGTCAGAGACAGACACATCGTGCTGTGTATTAGGTTTAGAAATTGTTCTTCCTAATGATACATACAATGCCGACTCTGTTCGTGAACCTGTGGAACATCACCTTGTCCCTAACGTTCCATTATTTTTAACTCAGCCAGTTGCTCAGGAACAATTACTTCATTTCACTCTTCCACCAAAATTAGTTATCTCATCACTCAACCGCAACCTTTCCCGCCGCGGTCCTCCTAATACCCGTTCTTAAAGAGTACATTCAATCAGAAGATTTAACGACTATTCTGTCCATCTACTTACACTTGCAATGGAAATTGACTATTAATTATACCTATTTTACTAAGGATTATACTTGGAGGAATAATAATGCAAGCCCGGAATTTCACGTTTTACATTTTTCGTAATGCCATAGCAATCGTCTTGACCATGTTGTTATTTGTAAACTTCAGTTATGCTGAACAACATGCAAAGCATGACACACATAAGAAACAAGAAACCAGCACCTTAAATGTTGCACTTCACACTGAACCGCAGAAAATTGAGGTTGGGAAACCTGCAACTCTCATGTTCAAACTCACCGATGCAATGGGTGAACCGTTTACCGATTTGATGATACATCATGATCGGATTCTCCACGTGCTAATCGTCAGTGAGAATTTACAGACTGTTGGACATGTCCACCCAGAAGATTTTGAGTCGCGTGATATGATGGCGGAACTTGAAGGAACTTATACAGTGCACTTCACATTTCCCTTTGCCGGCAGATACATATTAGCACTTGATGTGATGACCGCAGATAACGAATTCGCAAAATACTTGTATGTAGATGTCGCGGGTGAGAAGAAGATGGCGGATATATCTGAAGACCTTCGTACGGAAAAAACAGTTTTCGGTTATAAGGAAGAAGGTGGAGATCGGTTCACAAAAGCGATTTCCGTTACCGATGAAAATGGCACTTCCGAATATCAGGTGAAAATAGAAGTGCCTGAACAGATTAAGGTGGGTGAGATGGTTCATATTACCTATCATTTTTCACGTGATGGAAAACCGATCACCGATCTTGTTCCATTTTTAGATGCACCGATGCATTTTGCTATCGTAAGTACCCGTTTAGATGGTATACTACATACGCATGGTACAGTTCCTATGAGTGGGAAAATGGAAAAAATGGCAGAGAAAGATCCGCATGCTGAACATAAAATGAAAAAGAAAGAATCAACAGGGCATCAACATCAAGGTATTACTCCAGAGAAATTTGGACCTAAGGTGATGCTCATGACCACTTTTTCAAAGGCAGGAAAATATCAGATTTTCGGACAGCTCAAGCATGCTGATCAAATTCTGTTTCCTACTTTCATGGTCGAAGTTGTAGACTAAAATACTGTTCTGCTGTTGCTGGATCGTATCTCATAAATCACTTGTAGGGACGGGTTTCCCCGTATAAGCGTCAATTTAAGGAGAAGATGCGTTTGTAGTCGCTCAATTCATTGCGCCTCTTACATTATCGTAGGGACGGGTCTCCCCGTTCGTATAAGCGTCAGTTTAAGGAGAAGATGCGTTTGTAGTCGCGCAATTCATTGCGCCTCTTACATTATCGTAGGTCGGTGCATAGCGACCTACGACATGCACACTAAAGCCTCGGAGAGGCGAAAGGTGTATAGAACACGTGATACATTATAACCTTAGCCCCAGAGGGGCGAAAGGTGTATCAGATGCACTAACGTTCCTCGCAAAATTCACGCTTATGGAGTGAGGCAACTTCACCCTACGATGAAAATGTGATTTTCTGCAAGAGATCAGTTTAACGATTTATGAGATAGACTGTAATAAAAAACAGCGGCAGCAGACAACTACATTAGAAGGAGATTAATGATGTTATTCCAACACTACCGTTCCAAAAGTTCAAGCATTATGTTTGCGTTAGTTTTCTTAATGGTAATTTCACCGCTCTTTAGTAATGCTCACGAAACAGAATGGCCCGGTGAGAAACTTGCGGCTATATTCCCAAAAGCAAAGAAATTTGTTCAACGAAATGTTGTGCTTACAAAAGAGAAAATCGCATCAATTGAGAAAGAACTCGGATCAAAATTACGACAAGAAGACCATAAACCGATCTTCTATATCGCAATTAGTGAACTAAAGAAACCTATGGGTTTAATATTATTTGTTGATGTGAAGGGACCGCGCGGGACTATTGATGGTGCTGTTGGTCTCAATATGAAGGGAAAAGTGGTAAAAGTTGCTGTCTATGAACATAAAGAATCGGATGCGATTACATCAGAGAAGTTCCTAAAACAGTTCATAGATAAAGGCATAGACGATGCTTTTAAGGTAGGTGATGATATTGAGGCTGTTAAGGGACAGGAAGAAGCCTCAAAAGCAGTCGCGTTGCTTCCCAAAAAAACATTGGTCATGAGTTATGCCCTTTTCCTTAAACGCAAACCAAAGACAGATGTGGAAAAGAAACCACAACCTGAAGAACCAGAAGAGTTACCTGAAGTTGAAGACCTTAAGGAACTCATGATCTTAATGGTGGATGAATATTTTGTCATCTATGACTATTTTGACACAGAGGAAGGCAAAGCGGAAGCAGTTGAAGCTGCCAAAAAACTCGCGACCTATACTAAAGCAATCTCTCAATTTGAGCCACCGAAGAATGCTGATCAGAAAGAAGAATATGTTGAGATGCAGGATAAGTTTAGCAAAATGCTCAAAGAATTTGCTGAAGCAATTGATAAAAACGGTATAACTGACGACACGCGTAAGCAGTGGGAAGCGATTGATGCCCTAATAAAACAGGCACACATCCGTTTTAGCGAAGAAGAAATTGACCTTGAATCGTATTAAATGCTTGAACAGTTAGTGTTGATAGTAACATCCGAAAAGTATTTTATATAAGGAATTTACCATGCGAAAATTCATTGTCTCTTTTTCAATTGCTTTCTTTTTTATTCTAATTGCTGAACAGTCCTTTGCTCTGCCAGCGTTCTACAAGATGTTCCGCTCAAAATATGAGTGGGCAGGAGGTTGTAATGTATGCCATTTCTCCAAAAAGGGTGGTGACTCTCCGAACCCCTATGGCAGAGCCTTCTTACACAACGGGATGAACCTGTCAACCTTCGTCCGTATCGCAGAGGTGGATTCAGATAAAGACGGGTTCAGCAACATCGCTGAAATTATCGCTCGTTCCTATCCTGGAGACGCTGCCAGCACCCCTGATAATACTGAGTCTCCAGACGAACTTTCTGAATCGGAAGATGCCTTTGAGAGTGGTGATGAGGATGTTTTTAGTTTTAATGACGTAGAAGCATCAGGAGATACTGGTGGTTCAGACTTTCTTGGCGGTGCGTTTGGAAACTTAGTATTTGGTGGTGCATTAGATATTCGTCGAATTACGCGCGGACAAGACTTAGTACCCGATGCCACTAATTGGGATACCGGCACAACACTCATCCATGTTGCAGAGTTTGTCGTAACAACGAATGTTGGTGATCATGTCAGTATATTGGGAGAACAGTTGTTGACAACCTCGCATTTAGGAACACAGGTTGCGGACGACCACGGTTTTATCTACGCTATTTTGACAGGACTTCCCGTTTTACCAAAAGGAGCATCGCTGAAAGTTGGACGGTTTCGACACGGTTTCGGCATTGACACTAAATCAGATGCTGCGGCTAATCCTTTATACAATCTGGTGCGGAAAAATATCGGTTTTATTTCTGATCGCGGGTTACAACTCAACGGATTCGTTGGACCCGTCTCTTATACATTATCACTTGCCGATGGACCGGATTCCTTACGCACTGTGACTGATGGGACAATAACAACAGGTATCCGAATCGGTCCACACGGAAGCGGTGGTGGTGTTTTGAAACCGATACGAAATAACAGCCCTCCACTGTTCTTACATTTAAATGGCACACTACCGATTTTCGGTAAACGGATATGGCTTGGAACATCCTATTTTGATGGCAATAGCTATCCATTTAATCCGATAAATGGTGATGTCAACCCATCAACTTTGTTATACAAACGCCGCGTCGGTCTCGCAACAAGTTTTAAGTTATGGAGGTTTGACTTAGCAGCGGAATGGGTTCGTGGACAGGATACACAACTGTTAAAATACCTAAATATTCCCATACCTGCGGAAGATCGTAAGGCAACGGTGGAGGGATATTATTTACACGCTGAATTGCCGTTAACAGAAACCTTAGATATTCGGTTGAAATATGATGTCTGGAATCCAAATACAGCAAGATATAATACGATGACATTCAACCGAGAACAAGATGAACAGGTTTGGACAACACTTGGCGGAGCATTGTCATGGCATTTCGCAGAAGGTGCTTTAGCAAGAGTTGTTTATCAAGTGAATAACGTTGAAAAATCCACGCGAAGTGCCGCTATAATACCGCAGCTGCTGCTTGAATTTTGAGTTGGGTTTTTCGTAAATGTGTTAAGCACCTCTTACATTCCGTAGGGGCGAGGTTTCCTCGCCCGCATACTCACTGCCTTTTGGCATTCCCCAGGATTACAGGATTTACAGGATGCTTCTTATCAAAAGCACCTTCTAATAATTGAAACATAATCATTAATAGTAGATACAGAACAGTAGATACTTGGCAAGGAACGTGATTGTCAATACTCTCATCCTGGAAATCCTGAAATCTTGTAAATCCTGGTTCAGACAACAAGCAATTCAGACAAGCAAGAATCACTGAGTTGACACCTATGGATTGAGGGACGAAACCCAACATCTTTCCTCATTATAGAGCATTATCTGTTGGGTTTCGTCCCTCAATTCAACCTACAGGCGTAATTGGATTTAATTATCAAACTCATGTTTAGATTAGTAATTGACTATGTCAATGCGTAGGTGTTGCTTTTCGTTTGCCAACCCCCATCTGAATGGCAGGTAAGATAGTATCCGAGATGTTCACAGAGTAGTCGAAAATTGTCCAACCCGAAGCCCCTAAGAACCGTGCGAGATGTATCTGACCAATGACAGCATCCGCTGTTAGTAAGGAATTAGAAGCAGTAGCACCGATACCCGGATAAATCGCAACATCTTTTGGCATTAGAGCAAGTTGATTTTCCAAAAGATCCGTAAAATATTTGGAATCCTCAGTATAGTTCATCGGGCAAACAAAATCAATATAACCTTCTTTTGCCCAAGAAATCCAATCCTGACCAATGGATGTAACACACGATGGATAGCCACCGAAAACAGCAGTCGATACCTTAACATGAGGTTTTATCTCACGCACCCTTTTGCTGATTAAACGAACTAAACGTGTTATCTGATGGACTCGCCATTTATTGTAGGATTCCCCGTATTCTCCCGTTTTAGGTAAAACAGAAGCGGGAAAGTCTGTAATATAACGTCGTGTCGCCAGCATAAATCTTTTACGACATCCTTTGCAAAAGCAAGCATGGCTTCCTGGATAACGGATATAATCCAGATGTATCCCATCAACATCGTAATTCTGCACAATTTCCATGATACTATTCAATTCTAACTTAACATTTTCTGGATGTGAAGGACAGAGCCAATCAATAGGTTCTCCTGTAGATGAAACCTGTGTACGTCCTGCCTTTCGTAGTTCATCTACAAATTCTTTTGGTGCACCTTCCAAATTCCACGTAATCTTCCACACATGAACCTGAAGTTTGTGTTTATGTGCTGCCTCAACACACTGCGCAATTTGGTCTCCGTATTGCGTAAATTTCTTACTACGTGGCAACACGTTACTATTATAATGTGCAACGCCACCCCATGCCATATTCGGCAGGATCATGTTTATCCCTGATGCAGCCAATTCTTTCGCTGAACGTTCCCAGTCGCCAGGATATGCACCAAGACCGGAATGATTCCATACTGCGCGTCCTTCTGTTTCATCGCTTAGATGAGACAAAAAGTATGCTTTTGACAACGCCTTTCGACTTTCACGAGCAGTAGTCATAGAGGTATGATAATCCTTTTGTGCATATTCTGTTCGTGCTTGATTTGTTAAGGTTTTTCCTGATTGTAATGCTTGTTTTGCTTCTGACACCTTACCAAACGCAACAAATTTCGTTAATGTGTTAATGTCATTGATGTGTCCTACGGTTTGCAGCGCATCCAATTCACGCTTTGCAATAGCATGCTGAAACTCTGGCACAAGATGTCCGATAAGTGCTGCAAATAGTTGGGTTTTGGTTTGGATGTCGTCTGGAAGGAACACGTGACTGAAAAACGCTCCTGTGTTGCTCAGGAAAAGTGCAGGATGACTTGTAGGATCACCATCCTTATTGTGCCAATGTCCAATCGCCTTTGTCTGTGGATCTGTCGATTCTGCGACTGTGATGTTCCATGAAATCTGTTGAATGGATTTGGGAATTCCCAATACTTCCGGAGCATCAAATTTAACGGAAGCGAATTGTCCTGTCACTTCCGCTTTCATCCATTTTACACTACGTAAATTCAGCAGTTTGGCTACCTCATCGGCAAGACTGTAGGTTACGAATAGTTTACCACCACGGGCAAGGAAATTCTTTAGAAGGGTAGCAGTTTCAGGACGTATTTTTGCGTTCAAGGGCAGGATAATCAAACGGTATGGGTTGGAAGATGTATCTTGTAAGCGAGGGACGTTGACTGCAGTTGCTTCTTCAATTTGGTCTGCGGAAAAACCGATGCTATTCAGCATGCGGACAAACCGCTTACTGACAGTACGAGAATAGTTGACATCACCTTGTGCAATACCCGATGCAGTTGAGGGTAGCAAGATTACAATTTCCGCTTGCTGTGCATCAACATCTGTTACTGCCCCCAACGCGCAAACGAGAACAATTACAAAGATAATAATATTCGTTGAAATGGTCTTGAAAGGTAAATTCCTCCGATGAAGGAAATTAAAAAGCATAACCGATTCCCAGCAAAACGCTTTGTGGGTTTTCTGTCCTCATACGTTGACTAACGTTTTGTGGTGGTGAAATATCTACGGCTTTTATTTTTGTTGTCTTTACTGATTTGTTCAATGTCACCTAAAAACTTTTCAACACCTCGGACGATAGCTGTAGCGACTGTTTGTTGGTAAGTGTCAGAGTTTAGTTTTTGTGCCTCAGTCGGATTCGTAACAAATCCGGTCTCAATAAGGATAGCAGGAACACGAGTTCCGATTAACACAACAAAACGTGCATGTTTAACACCACGGTCTGCTGCACCTGTCGCTGCAACCAATTCCTTTTGTACGTGTTGCGCCAATTGGCGACTATCTTCACTCTTACTCTCTACTATCAATCCTTTCAAAAGTGATTCCAACTCTTGAATACTATAACCAGAGTTTACATTTTCTCGCGCGGCAAGCAGTTCTGCGTCTGTATCTGTACTCGTCACATCTAAATAATATGTTTCAATACCGTTAGCTTTTGGATTACTACTTGCATTGGCATGAATGCTCAGAAACAGGTCTGCATTGTGTTTTGTAGCAAAGGCTGTTCGTTCCTTTAACTGAATGAAACGGTCAGAATCTCTTGTAAGTAGCACTGTGTAACCTTTTGCCGATAAGATAGCACCAACTTTCTTTGAAATGCTAAGCGCAATCGGTTTTTCAATAGGACTCCCTGCACCGCCTCCTCCAGGATCTTTTCCACCGTGTCCGGCATCTATAACTATTGTCTTAGCAGTTAATCCAAATTCCCGTGTTAGCGATCCAGGTGTTATTGTTTCTGGTTCATCAGGTGCTGGAGGTTGAGATTTTACTTGAGGTTGTGGTTCAACAGGAGTTTCATCTGGCTGTTTTGTGTGATTAATAGGGGTCTTTAACGTTTTTAGTTCTTCAGTTGCGAGGTTAATTATTTCCTTATTTTGTGCAGATTCAACGATATCAACATATAATGTTTCAGCACGTGTATCATAACCATGCTCAGCATAGGAACGTCCTAACGCCAACTGTGCTTCTGCTGCGATGTCTGTATCGGCATATTGGTTAGTAACAATTTGGTAATGATATGCTGCGCGGGCAGAATCCCCAATCAGTGTATAGCAACGAGCTATCCAGTAATGTGCCTGAGGTAAATGCTCAGAATCTGGATAGGTGTAAATCAACCTCCGAAATGCTGAAATTGCTTGTTGCAGTGCCTCCGGATCCCCAGCCTTGATGCACCACAACCAACAGGATGCAATGGCGTACTGCACCTCATCCGCTGATACACCTTCTATATTTGATCGGTTGATGTTTTCGAACTCCGAGATTAGTGTGTGCCAATCGTCCACCGTCGCACGTTTATCTCCACTGGTATATTCGTAATGTCGATCAGATAATTCATTGTAACTTGTGATGGTTGAGCATCCTGAATATATAGATGCAAATAAAAGTATTACCATACAAGGATAATACGGTCTCACTGTTTTTTACCAAACGTTGCGGTGTGAAAGCCCGCTGCTTTAGCTTTGGGATGAAACAACGCCAAACGTCTCCTTCGTCAAAAAGTGCTTGATTTAATTCAAGAAATGTGGTATCCTATTTATACCAACTGGATAGGAAAGCAATCATTAGCTATCTTGCTAATGTCCTATCCAATCCAATTGCTTGGACAGAGTTGGTGTTGGTGTATCCAACAATACCACATATTGACCTATACCTTTCGGAGCAGTGATACTCCAGTTGGTATGTGATGAGAGGCTATCTCGCTTTATAGGAT
>JAJDWI010000104.1 GCA_022825665.1 Candidatus Poribacteria bacterium | reverse complement strand
GTGGCATAATATCTCATCTTTTTATGATTGTGTATGGTATATTATACCATAGATTGATTAGATTATCAAATTAATTTTCAATAACAGCCTTAGCCGTCTACATCCCACAAGCTAAAGCATGGGGATTTGACGGAAGAGCGTGAACACTACGGTTCATTTGTGATTTCTGCATCTTTTGCGAAGTCACTAAGCAGTGCAGGTGTAGCAGTATCAAACCCGACAAAGTCTAACATACCAGCATCATTTGGGTCTGCAATGGAGAACTTATTGGCTATCATACCGACAACAGCGCACTTTGCGGGTCTTCCCATATCTTGACGATACATATCAAGCGCGGTTTTCGGATGAATATCACCATACCACGTTTCGTTATCTGTATAAATGATGAAGACATCAACCTCAAGTTTATTCTCTATCGCATAAAGCATAGGAAGTGCGCAATCAGTTGCCCCCATCGGTATTCCACGTACCTTTTCAACAGTACTTGTTAAATCATCTTCTGCGGCAATAGGAAGGTGGACAAAATCATCTGAGAAACCGAAGATATGGTAATTCGGTTCTGTCCGAGCAGTCACCAGTGACAACGCAGCTGAAGCAGTACGCGGCGTAAGTCCTTTACAACCGGCAACAGTGCCTGATCCCATTGAACCAGAAACATCAAGAGCCAAAAGGGTGTTCTTTTCACTCGGTTCAATGTTATCAAATGCCATGTAAAACGCAGCATCCAAAGCATTGACAATTTGCGGAACAGGTTCCCAAGTCAAACTACCTCTAACCCCCTTGCCTGACCGATATGTTATCAAAGCCATCAGAATCTGAATAGGATGGATAAGCGACTGCTTAATAGCATCAGCGGTGAGTCTTTGCAGCACAGTTTGTACCTCTTTTGCATAAGGTTTCAGCAGCCCGACCTGCGTCATCTTACCGAGGTTACGCACCGTTGCCATCATAGGCATATTTGCTAATAACGCTGCCCAGACATCAGTTTCATTCTTCCATACGTTTGGCACCATCTCATGTGTAAATTCGTGCTTTTCAATCAGTTTGATAACATCCGCTCGCTTCTCAGTGCGTTTCAATTCTTCATAACCAGCGAGCAATTCAGGTAATGCATCCGTAGTATCGTAAGTAGTAGATATCTGCGTGCCATCCTTTGAAGCACGGGTGACAATCCGTTTCTCTGTATCAAGTCCTTTTATCCAACGGTAGATACCACGATTCTCACCGTAGTGGCATTTGGCAAGAACATCAGCGTGTCGCCAACTATTCCGGGCTTGATACTTCAAGACTTGATACGCCAAAGCGTCATCATCCTTCGTCCTATACCACTCTCCGATTAACCGGCGGACAGAGCGTCCCCATCCGCGCATTCCATCCATGAACGCTACAAAATTGAATAGGTGTGTCCCAATACGCGCCACATCACAGAATACTTCTCGCACCTTCTGCTTTGTAACGGTGTTCCCGTGGGTAAAGGCAAGTGCTAATGCGTATAATGCAGGATCGTTTTTCGGCGCGCGTCCAGAAACAGAAATCTCACGAATCCGTTCAACGACTTTTACACCATCCTCCGCAATGCATTTCTTGACAGCATCCACATTTTCCTTTGTCAAATCCTGCTCTTTTGTATAGTAGGAACCGCCTTCCGTTCCTAAAATTAGAAACCTATCAAGGTTTGTCCAGATGGAAACTGGATAAGTATAACCACCAGCAGAATTCTCAATCTGCTGCTCGTCCAAAGGTTGACGTTGGTGTGGATGCAAAGGTGAATATTTACGTAAATAACTCATGATGTCACCAACTTGATGAAATGGCGGACAAGGAGTGTATTGCGAATTTTTTGGCAGGTAACACAATACTTCGGCCCGCACAAAGAACGCTCCGGATAAGGGGCAGAGTCCGTTTTGATATGCTCTACCATCTGAGCTATAGCGAGTTTATGCATAAAACACAAACTTACTAACAGGACTCGAACCTGTGACCACATCATTACGATAACAAACTCAATCGACCCGGAGCCGCGTCGGGTTTGTTCATTTTTCACAAAGCAGCGGACAAGGTGTGTATTACATAGGCGCATTTTACTGCGGCACTAACGTGGATGGTAAAGTAATACTTCGGCCCGCTAAAGATAACTCTGGATAAGAACCAGAATACATTGCTCTACCACTGAGCTACAGCAGGTTTCGCATTACACCACACCTGCTGGCAGGAGTCGAACCTGCGACCCGGTAACGCATTCACTCGACCCAGAGTGACATTAATTATACTATATCTATATATCTAATTGGATGTTGTCCATTTTTTCTTTAGGATTGGGATGTGTAAAGATTTTGTCGTTCAGACAACAGCCATTATTTTGTCCACTTACCTTTTAAGTAACCCCACGTAGTAGTATATTTACCTTCAGGTTCAATACTTAACGGTTGTGCGATTTTCGCAAAATCTGCATTATCAAAGGCTGAATTGTAGACAATAACTTCGTCAATGATACCACCAAACCAACCGACATTACTTAAATCTTCAATTCCATCATGATATATCGTCTTCTGTGTGACATAACCAAGTGAGGTATTATTGGTGTGTGCATGAAGTTGTCCACCTGCTTCTTTACCGACAAGTTTGCCATCTAACCACATTTCCAACTTATCATCTTCAACTTTGTCAGCGGCATCCCGAATGACGACAGCAACATGATGCCAACGATTTGATCGTATTCTCTCTGACATCCACGCGCCATTCCAATTGTATTGGGCACGATTCCAACCGCCAACATAGACTTCTCCATCATAGACATAGAGGCATAAGCCGCGTGTCGCACCACCTTCTTGAAAAATCATCTGCTTCTGATTTATGGAAATGTCATGACATTTGAAAAAGGCTGCAATAGTTCGATTAGTGTACGGACCACCAGTATTGATAAGGGGTGTATCAGGTATATTTATACCATCACTTTCACCATCAAACTGCAACGCTTTACCGACGATTCCTTCTACTGCCTTTGGGTTGCCAACAAATTCACCATTGATACTGTTCTTTGATGTGTCTGTGGCAGTTCCATCCTCAAATGTCCAGTTTCCAGCCACAGTTGCTTCATCCCGTTCTGCGTCTACACATAATACAGGTAATAACAATAACAAAATGCAAAAGAATGTCTGGACAGAAATGGTGTTGTTTTTCTGCCAGATTATTGTCTGTATCATCTTTGTATCTCCTATTGAGTTTCACTCAAATGTTAATACGTCTAACCTCAAAAGCATATACCATAAACTTGACGTTACATTATGACAGATTATAGGATATTAATCAAAAACTTTACAAACCCTTCAACTTGATGCGATTCAATTGTCTTATAGTAATTTTGTTGGAATAGTTTCTAACTGTTATTCTACCCCGATTACTTTCTGTCTGAATCACGGATTATTGTCTGAACCAGGATTTTCAGGATTATAGTATTTTCTCATATAAAAGTGCTTTCTCAGTATAGATGTCTGATTATGAATAAATTTGCTTTGGAAAAAACGCACTAAAAAAGGGTGTTTTTCGCACATTGGTGCGTTTTGGTTTTCGGGTTTATGCCAGTGTGAAACTGGGTTTATAGGTGTGTACGATATTTTTAGAATTTTCATTTTGGTGCGTTTTTCCTTATCAGTGTTTTTTCATATTCAGTCATTAGTATTTGGATTACAAAAGAAATAAAAGTTTTAAATTTGTCTGCCCAATATGCGTCAATTTTGCATTAGGATTAAAATCGTCTGCCCATGGTGACTGCGCCGCAGACGACTTTGCCACTTAAATTGTAAATAAAATGTTGTCATTTCGAAATGATATTATAGTTTAACGGATGGTGGGTTGTGGTGGGTAGTAATTCAAGTGAGTGGAACAATATATATCCAATAGGTATAATGTAGTTTTCAGAATTTCAGTTTGTCTGAACCAAGATTTTCAGGATAAGAGAAGATTCTGAACCAGGATTTTCAAGATTTCAGGATTTTCAGGATAAGAGAAGAGGATTTGTCGGGGTTTGAGTATGGTTGCGCTGGTGGTGCTATATACCTTTCGCCCCGCTGGGGCTTTTTGTTGGTGGATACACAGTAACTATACACTTGTCGCCTCTCCGAGGCTTTAGTGTGCATGTCGGAGGGTGGTACGGGCGGGGAAACCCCGCCCCTACGATGGCAGGTGTCAGTACGGGTGGGGAAACCTCGCCCGTACGAGAGGTAAAGTGTTATTGTGGGTGGGAAACCTTGCCCATACGTAGGTCAAGTGTATCTGTCATAGAAAACTGAATGGCTTTGCTTCAACTTCAGGGTTATTTAGTTTTAAAAACACTCAATTATCAAGTTAACTGCGAGTAAAGGTTTTGAAGCATAATATTTTATCTTATCAGCTATACTTGTAACTCCAGCAAATCGGAATACTGCTAATGCGGTATTTCGTAATGCA
>JAJDWI010000007.1 GCA_022825665.1 Candidatus Poribacteria bacterium | reverse complement strand
GACAGAGACATAAACGCTGCTATCAATATCAAACAGGCAGGCTTAGCTGCCTAAAGTGGAGACAACGTAACACGTAGCTCAGATCGGCTGTTGTCAAGGAAACACAAGCCCCTACCTTTAGGTAGTGGGTACTATGACTTCTGGAAGAGATAATATGTTTGGTTCTATGATGAACACTCCTATGACAATTGGTCAGATTTTAGAACATGCATCAAACATCCATGGCGATAAACATGTTCATACATTATTACCAAATGGAAAGATACACAGATATAACTACACCACTTTACATCGGCGTGTCAATCAACTGTCCAACGCAACCGAATCGTTGGGTATAAATCCAGGAGATAGAGTTGCAACTTTCGTTTCTAATACTTATCAGCACTTAGAACTCTATTATGCAATTCCGAATATCGGTGCAATCATACATCCTTTGAATGTCCAGCTTAGTCCTATACAGTTAAAAAAGATAGTTAATGACGCAGAGAACAACATAATTTTTGTGGACAATATATATGCAGATCAATTTGCAAATCTGCAAAATAAGATAGGATGTAAACATACTATCTTGATAAATAATACAAATCAAGATATAACCCATCAAGACTGTTCTTTTGAGTATGAACGTTTTATTTCTGATGAAGATAGGACTTATTCACCCGATATACCGGATGAAAATTGTTCTATGGCATTGTGCTATACAAGTGGTACGAATGGTGAACCAAAGGGAGTCCTTTACACACATCGGTCAATGTACCTACATACAATGGCTGTGAACCATACGGATGTATTTGGGTTAACTGAGTCAGATGTCGTGATGCCAATTGTTCCGATGTACCACGTCATGGCGTGGGGTCTTCCTTATGCAACAATGTTATCTGGAGCGGAACTGGTATTACACGGATCCAGTCAAGATAACATTGTTGACCTAATTTGTGAAACCGGAGTTACGGTTGCTGCTGGTGTGCCATCAGTTTGGAAAAAGCATTTACCTGAAATGATAAATAGGAAACATGAAATCAACACTTTGAACAAGATAATAGTAGGCGGAGAAGCTATGCCTATGTCTCTGATTGAAGTATTTGAGAAAGAACTTGGGATTGAAGTGCGTCATGCCTGGGGAATGACAGAAATGTCCCCAACAGGAACGTTATGTAGACTTCGCAAAGCACATGAAAAACATTCTGATGAGGAAAAGTTGAATATTAAAGCAATGCAAGGCAGACCAATACCGGGAGTTCAGATACGATTGATGAATGGCACTATGGACATTCTCCCTTGGGATGGAAACTCTGTCGGTGAGTTACAAGTTAGGAGTCCTTGGACAGTAAGCAGCTATTATAATACTGAACCATCATTGGAACATTTTACAGAAGATGGATGGTTGAGAACCGGAGACCTCGCGACTATCAACTCTGAAGGATATGTCCAGATAGTTGACCGTATGAAATCACTTATTCGCAGTGGAGGTGAATCAATTTCTACTGTTCAATTAGAAACCTGTCTTTCTATTCATCCACAAGTAATTGAAGCAGTAGTCATTGGTGTACCAAACGACCAGTGGGGTGAACGACCAATTGCTGTCGTAGTCCTTGCAACCAAAACTGAAGAAGATATAACTGAAATATTGAAACAACACTTGGCTAACGAATTCCCTAACTTCTGGATTCCAGATAGATTTGTATATGTTGATGAAATACCGAAAACAAGTGTCGGTAAAACAGATAAACAGGCAATAATTAGGAGAATCCTAACTTCCTAAAACAACTATCTATACCAGTCATATTTTCGTAGTCATTTAGATCTATTTCACACCTTCTTATTGAAAGGAATAAAAATGCATAACACAGAATATCAACTGAGTTTAGAAGAGACTGATCAATTCCGTCAACAAGGTTACCTCGGTCCTTACGCTCTCTGTAGTCCCGAAGAAATGCAAGAAAAACAACCTGAGATAGAGAAGATTCTGGAAACTGATGCACCTGATCATAAAAATAGGGTACATAACAGACACCTTGATTTTCCGTTAATTCATAACCTCGCAACACATCCGAGTATAGTAACACGGATGGCACCTCTTTATGGTCCTGACTTGCTTTTATGGCGAACAAACTTTTTTGTCAAAGAACCTGGGGCAAAAGAGATTCCGTGGCATCAGGATTTCAACTATTGGCCTCTTGAACCACCCATCATTATTTCCGCATGGATTGCAGTAGACTCAGCAACATTGGAAAATAGTTGTCTACAGATAGTACCAGGGTCACATAAGAAAGTTATCCCGCATGTAAAAGCAACATCTGATATGGCATTTGGTCAAATGGGGGATCTGAATTATATTGATACAAACAATCATGTCAGTCTGGAGATGCAACCCGGTGAATTTGTGCTCTTTAATGAGCGTACACTTCACCATTCAGAAGCAAACCGTTCAAATAAAAGACGTATCGGTTTGGCTGTTCGTGTCATTGTGCCTATTGTTAAGGTTCTTAATTGGGATTCTCCAGAACATCATCTGATCGGTATTCACGGGGAAGATCGCGTCCAAATTAATGTAAGGAGTTAATTTAGGATGAATCAAACCCGTTCTTATGCTGCCAATGTTGAATCCACCGAAGTAGTTGATGAAATACCGAAAACAAGTGTCGGTAAAACAGACAAATAGACTATTATTGGGAAAAGCTTAACTTCCTAAAATAACTACAGTCTATTTCATAAATCGTTTTCCTGATCTTTTGCAGAAAATTATAGCTTCATCGCATCGCCCAGAAAGAAAGGGTGCTTCTAATCGGACAGGGAATGAAGATTAAGAATTTATTCGGGTAATTTTAGTTCCTTGTAGCGTCCGGTGCGGTTAGGAAACCGCACCTACCGTGTTTGGGTCCGAATTACCTAATTTAACGTGAGTTCGGATAAGAAACGAGTTTTCATATTTAACATAAATTCATAATATGTAACTGTTAGAATTAGTTGAATCTACATCCTAAATTCCGTTGTCATTGTTTATGTTAGAATAATCTGAATTTTCAGAGTCATTC
>JAJDWI010000009.1 GCA_022825665.1 Candidatus Poribacteria bacterium | reverse complement strand
CAGATACTTTTTCTTGGCGTTCTGTTTCTATCGCGGTCGGGTAGGGAACACCTACACGATCTCTATGATGCGATTTCAGAACTCATCATAAACGAAGTGAGGATCATAACCTCATAAGTATAGTCCGAATATGGTATTGTTGGTTTTTCCAACACCAACCCTGTCCGAGCAATCGGATTGGATAGGACACTCACAAGGTAGTGAGTGATTGCTCTCCTATCCAGTTGGTATAAATAGGATACCACATTTCTTGGACAAAATCAAGGTTATTTTTAACGAAGGAGACGTTTGGCGTTGTTTTATCCCAAAGCTAAAGCATTGGGCTTTCACACCGCAACGTTTGGTAAAATGAGAATTTTTCATTTTATGATGTATATACTGAATTAGATTGTTCACCAAGTGATGCTAATGTAAATGTATCATGAAACCATCCAGTGCAATTACTGTGTATATATGTGATGTCGTTTATTACAATTTGTCTATTGTTAGGAAACTTTTTGAGCAAATCACCGCGTAGAAATCGTCCATCATAACGTCTATGGAAAACCGTACGTCCCCCTTCTTCAACATAAGCTTCCACAAGTTCTCCACCGTGTTCTGTCGTGATGTCAACATCAATAACGCGAAGACAGTGAAAGGTATTTTCATCTATCGTCACATCATACGTTCCTGCACCGAACCCTTGACCATCAGTAAGTTTGTAGGAGCCATCAGATTGCAATTGATAACGTCCATCATCAACGATTCTGCGTTTAGCATCGGGTCCCCACTGGTCTTCAAACCATTCTTCCCCAATTGTATCAAAAATCCGTTTACCATCAATTGTATTTACGACTGAAATCCACCTTGTGTGTGTATCATCCATGGTGACGTACATCAGATTTGGTGAAGGGGTCCAGTCCTTTGTCAGCAATTCATTAAACTGCATTTCAACACATTCAATATCTCTAATTATTGCTGGAGCAGTTGGAATCATCTCTATTACTGCATCTAACTTC
This sequence comes from Candidatus Poribacteria bacterium, assembly GCA_022825665.1. GTDB lineage: Bacteria > Poribacteria > WGA-4E > WGA-4E > WGA-3G > MSPOR6. The sequence continues at coordinate 1,615 of JAJDWI010000009.1, read as the reverse complement.
TGTGTTTCCCCATCGTATTCTGCCCACATATAACGTTCACCCATCTTTGGGATAGCAAACCACCATTGTAACTCTTGGCAATCTACCTCATGAATCTTATCTGAACTTTCAACGATCTTGACATCTGGACGTGTAGGTGGAAACGGGTGATCAATTACTTCACCCGGTGGTTTAATTGTAAATTTGTTTTGCATCTTTTATTTTCCTGAGTTTTTTAGTTATTTAAATCTATATGAAACTACAACTGTTGTTATGTTATAATTGTGTATCTATTATCGGTTCTTTTTAGATTTTACCATTGCAATCGCAGCAAGTATCCCACCAATAATAAACACCCACAAAATTAATTCGCCAGGTCTAATAAACATAACCATTCACCTAATTATGTTAGCATAATTCCTAAAGTATAAAACGAACTTCCTGCCATCGTAGTGATAGATATGATGAAACTACTTTGACCTTACAAGCAGAATTAATGAAAGAATTGCACCAGCGAAAAATACAATAACACCAAATGCGACAACAGCAAATATACTAATCATGACTTTTCTCCTATCTGGATTACAGTGTTTAAAACATCACTATCTTTAGTTAGTTTCTTTCCATCGTTTTACAGCATCAATTTTGGTTTGTTGCCAATTTGACCAATCTGTTTTACCATTATATCGGACAACATCATGAATTGTAGCACGCGGTTGGTAGGTAATATAATTTCCTGTGTGCCATGCAAGATTACGATAAATCATATAATCACCGGGAGCAAGATGCACTTGAACTGCCCCAGGAAACTTTTGACAATGTTCAAGGTAATATCTTTCTGCCTCAACATTTGACTGACCCTCAGTTGGTTTACGTAATGAAGGGGTTTTTGTTGACTGTTCCTCACCTGGCATATCCCATTGTCGCAAATGACTGCCCGGGACAAACCATGTGCAAGAATCAGCATAGATAGCACAATTGACCTGATTAAAATGACGAAGATCGTGCCACACTTCCGCTAACTTAGCATTGACAATTTCATCACGTGCTTCAGGTGGAACTTCTACCACTCCATCGCGGTGCCAACCAATATGCCAAGGATGTTCAAGAGGTTCAACTAACAACCCCATAATATCTACATGTCCGTGGGTATAATTATCACCCAGTAATCTATTAACAGCATCACGTAGTTCAGGTAGTTCTGTGTAGTCATAAAATGGTTTCAAATCTAATTCATCACCGTAGTTTGAAAGAGGTTGAATTCGTTGAGTCTGAGGACCATTGAGTTTGTGTGCTAAGTTCCGTGCTTTTTCTGCTTCTCTCCTTAGATCGGTTAACAGTGTGGGAGGAATGATACCTTTGAAAACAAGATACCCTTGAGAGAGATATTCGTTGACCATATAATCTTGAAATTGAAATGACATTGTCTTACCTATTATGAGTCAATGTGAAATATATAAGATATTGACATACTCCCAAGCCTAAAGGCATGGGATTCTTTCTTTGCTTATAGCAAAGTTTCTTGGGTTTAATCCAAGACTACTGAGATGCCAATTAAATTTGACACCGAGGGGATTGCCAAAGTCCCGACTAACAGGGTTATTTATCAACCCAGATACTTTTCTATGAATGTTTA
>JAJDWI010000059.1 GCA_022825665.1 Candidatus Poribacteria bacterium | reverse complement strand
GGATAAGAGATTTGTATGCCAATGTTCCTTGGCAAAAGGTATCCCTTCATCCATACAACGGAATATATACTCACCAACTCCTAATCCTGGAAATCTACAAATCCTGGAAATCCTGGTTCAGACAGACAAGAATCACTAAATCGACACCTATGGTGTGGTTTCCTAACCAAACCGGTGTTTATTCAGTTTCATAGCTGCGGTTTCCTTACCGCAGCTACCGAGTGTGTGCACTTAATTTTAGGTTTCACTATAATCGGTAAAGCCGATTTTCCCTAGGGCTGGTAGGTGCGGTTTCCTTACCGTATCTACTGGAGTAAGGGGAATGCTTAAATTACTCTAATGAATTGAACGACGTGAAACCCAATCTACAACATTAGTCAAACTTACGTTATTAATTGATTTGCTATTCGTTGATGTAATCTGAACGTAAAATGAATGTATGTAAAACCGAGCTTCCAGCATAGACATCAAGTTCTTCCTCAATAGCCATGATTTCTTCCAACTCCTCATAAGTTGTTGCATCTTCTTCGCTTGCATACTCAAACGTAACAAGACGGTGTGGAGATTCCCCATAATAGTTGTCGTAAGAGGCTATTGCTTTCAGTTGAGGCGGTCCAACCAGTGTTGCAGAATTTGATTCAACCCAGTCCAGATATGCTTGTTTACCACCAAGAGGGTAATCAACCAGCAATACACCTTTAACTGGCCAGTTACTTTCATCGGTTTGTGCGTAATCAGACCGCTGGATAAATGTATGTGCATAAGCCTTGCTTGAATGATTAGGAATATCCCCAAGAATTTCAGCTATTTCCGGACGATTCATATATGATGCCAAATCAAGAAAACTATCAAAATCCCACTCAACTAACCTATGTGGGCTCATGGTTTGGTCTTGATTATCGTAAGAACGTATTCGACTAACTTCTTCAGGGGCTTGTAGTGTAGCTGCAACTGACTGCACCCATGCAATATATGCGTCTTTTCCACCTTCGGGATAGTCAATTAGCAAAATAAATTTAACAGGAGTTTCATCCATCATGCTATCTTCAGGTTGAACAGAATCAAATATCACGTCTTGGACAGACGTACATCCTGTAAGTCCAATCATTACTGTAAGAAAAAAAATTAAACACAAACTACCTAATTTCAATTTCATTATTGTTCCTCCTAATTAGAAGATAAAAAACTTGGTAAATTCAATTGTTTTCAAATAGTATACTACATAAGAAAACTCATATAAATAGTATACCATATAATCCATAAAATCAAATTATAATCATTCAAACTTAAGAAATAAAAACTTGTGGATACCTATACCATTATGATTCGGTTTGGATTCTTATTTCATCCTCTTCTACGATAACGGGGTAAGTTCTAATCCGCAAACGCGGATCAGTCTGACATTCGCCTGTTTCTGCATTGTAGGCGTATCCGTGAACCGGACAAACAACGATACCGTTTCGGATCCTTCCTCTACCGAGAGAGCCCATTGCATGCGGACAGGTATTGTCTACAGCACAAAACTTACCGTTATCATTTAGAATAGCGATACGTCTTCCGTTGACGGTAAATGATTTACCGCGTCCCTCTCGGATCGCTGACGTTTTCGTAACTGTTGTATATTCAGCCATATTATTACTCCTTAACACCTCCAAGTGTAATTCCTTGTACAAATTCACGTTGCATTGCAAGAAAAAGTACGATAATCGGTAACAGAGAAAGCAGTGTTCCCGCCATCAACATCCCATAATCTTGTCGATAGATTCCCACCAAATTCGCTAATCCGATAGGTAACGTATATTTTCCTTCATCGCGTAAAACAATAAGAGGCCAAAGGTAACCATTCCACGAACTCAAAAAGGTATAAATGGTTAATGCGCCAAGGGCAGGTTTGATAATCGGTAGCACTATACGATAGTAAATACCAAATTCAGAACAACCATCAATACGAGCAGCGTCAAGAAGTTCCGATGGAATAGTGACTATAAATTGACGCATCAAGAATACACCAAATGCACCTACAGAAAATGGGATAATAATTGCGTTGTAACTATTGAGCCAACCAATATCATACATCAATCCAAATAGTGGAACTAACAATACCTGAAACGGTATCATCATGGATGCAAGTAGGATACCGAACAGTATTGTCTTTCCAGGAAACCGATATTTTGCAAAGGCGTAACCCCCAAGTGAACAGAAGAACAACGTCAAGAGGGTTGAAGCAGTCGCAATGAAGACACTGTTGATAAAATAACGGTTAAATGGCACAGTCTCCCATAGGTTACGGTAGTTTGAGGTAAGTTTATTCCAAACAGTTGCAAGATATGGGGGACGGTGAATTGTTAACTTCAGTGTTAGCCTGTTTTTAGCATCAGGTAGTGGTGCTTTGCTCTTTATCAAGTCTTGTCTTGAAAGGGATTTCTGCATTGAGATGTGTGATGATTCTAACTCACCTGGTATACCGTGTAATCTCCAAACCGTATCTTCCTCTAACGCACTATCTAACACAAAAGGTTCTGTTGGGATATATGTCGTGCCGTTCACAGAAACTTCCAACGAGAGATGATGATAAGACGCATCTCCACGAATTGGGAGTATAATGCGGCGGATTCGTTCTATTGGCACAGAGGATTGTATAGAAGTTATTAAGTTAACACTGTTTTCTTCTTGGAAATTGTAAATCAGACCGATAACAGGTGTAGAATCAAGTGATTCTTGAATCTGGGTCCTTGTTACGGAATCAGTATTCCATTTCACAAGGTCTACCTTAATACGATTGAATTCTACATCTTCAATCTCTATTGTTCCCACTACTAACTGCCTATAGATGTTCCTCCAGATAGTTTCAACTGTTTCAGGGATAATGACATTTTCGACTTGGTTTACGATAGAGGCTGTAGATTCATTCCACACTTCAGCTGGTAATGTGGTAACATGTTGCTGCCAGATGCCTTCTATAAATTCTGTTCGAACCTCCTCAGATAGGTTAGTTGTTTCAAGACTTAAATTTCCGGTGAATTGTTCCTGTACATTTATCCAAATTGCTTCTTCTATCTGAGATTGCAGCGTTTGCCATGTTTCAGCGTCTACTGTTGCGGGTTTTTTTATACTTGGATATGCCTTCGTGACAATGTAAGGTGAGGAAGTTATTCTCGGTGGTAGTTTGGGGAGCCACCGAATTGGCACAGCAAATACTTCATCGGCAGTCTTGAATGAGGAACTTAGCAACCATAACAGTGGGACCATTGTGCAAAAAGCTGCAGCAAGGAGTAGCGGATACCCTAAACCGATGAATATCTTTCTTTGAACACGTTTGTGTTTATTGATTCGATTCATCTATCTGTATTTCCAATTCGTTTAGATTCACTGCACGTGCACGTTGAATGTCATCCTGAAATTTGAAGACACATCCAAGTGTTTCATCAATAAGTTCTGCATCCAATTGGGTTCTACCGAGTGCTAAAATCGCTAAACTCCAATCTAAAGTTTCAGCGATTCCGGGCTTTTTGTAGAAATCTCCTTCTCGCCAAATTTGCATCATCTGACATAACTGTTGTGCAAGGTGTTCATTAATCTGCGGCAGCTTTGCTTGGATAATTGCTAACTCTTTTTCAACCGTCGGATAATCTATCCATTGATATAGACAACGACGTTTGAGTGCTTCATGCACCTCTCTCGTACGATTTGAGGTGAGTACTACATAAGGAATCTGTTTTGCTCGGATCGTCCCAATTTCTGGTATTGTAATTTGAAAATCAGACAATATTTCGAGTAGAAATGCCTCAAATTCACTATCACTCCTATCAACCTCGTCAATCAGCAACACAGGTGGCACATCCCCATCCACTTGTATAGCCTCAAGCAAAGGTCTTTTGAGTAAGAATTTATCGCTAAACAGATCTGATCCGATCTCATTTTTATCGCGTCCTTGTGCTTCATCAATCCGTAATTGCAGAATCTGCCGAGTATAATTCCATTCATACAATGCACTATTTGCGTCTAAACCTTCATAACACTGCAAACGTATCAGTTTTGCCCCAGTTGCATCTGCCAGTACTTTAGCGACCTCTGTTTTACCGACTCCTGGTTCTCCTTCTAAAAATATCGGTTTCTTGAGATGATGTGCAAGATAAAGTGTTGTGGCTAACCCTTTATCTGCGATGTATACCTGTTTTTCACATGCCACTTGGACGTTTTCAATGGAATCAAACATAATGTATGGAAATATAAAGCCAATATCCTATGGTTTTAGCTGTTTTCATTAAGTGCACGTTCATAATCTTCCTTGTAATCAATATCTCTCAGGACAGCATCTGTATCTACCTCAACATACTGTATATCCTCACTATAGGTCTTATATAGGGTTCGTACACCATCACTATTCAGACCTAATGATAAAATCTTATCAACATACTTTTGATTGAATATGACTGGATGTCCACGACGATAGTTATAACTCGGAAGAACAATTCCTTTTGTTGTATGCGCGTAAGCATCAATAACTTTATCAATCAAAGCGGTTGAAATAAAGGGTTGGTCAACTAACATGAGCGAGAACGCATTTCTATTGGTGAATGTAGATACATCTCTTAGATTAATTTCGTTAGGAAGGTTGAGGGAACGGACACCGGTTTGTACAGAGGTTAACATCCCTTTTTGGTAATCTGGATTGAAGACGGTTTTAACTGCACGGTCTGTTATTTTCTCCTGAATTTGCTCCGCACAATGTCCAACAACGACGATTACCTCACTAAACTTGGCATCAAGCATGTTGTCAACTACTGTTTCAACGATTGTACTATCTGCAAATGGTAGTAACTGTTTCGGTTCTCCCATACGTGTTGATAGTCCTGCTGCGAGAAGTATACCTGAAATGTGTGGTTGCTGTGAGTCCGTCATTTTTAACGCCTGACAACGAAAGATTTAAACTCACCTGTAATTTTCCGTTCTTTGATATCAATATCATCCACCCTGGAACTTCGGGGACCTATCCATAATATTTTGATGAGTTCATCCAGATGTAGTTTATCACCCTCAGCAACTACCTCTACTTTGCCATTTGCTAAATTCATCGCATAGCCATTAATTCCCAGTTGTCTTGCGTTTCTTTGTGTGAAATTGCGAAAACCAACACCTTGTACCTTACCACTAATTAACACAAATAACTGCATTTCACGGTTCACCTCAATAGTCATTTTGATAGCAGTTCCAAGTTTAGGTAATACATCATCATTCTTTTTATATATATTCTCTTCTAAAGATTCCGGTAGTGGATTCTGAAACAGTGCTGAGCCATCAAATTGTCGTAATGCAACAATGTGGTCCGACATAAACGCATAAGGGATCACTGCATCCTCATCTTCGCTATCTAAATCTGGAATTACACGTGAACCTGAATAAACCCACGCTACTGGAGGTAAAGGTTTGTTGGTTTTGACATTGCGAATCAATTCATCAGCACGGACTTTCTTAGTTTTACCATCCTCCTCCCATTCCACCGAAATGAGAAAAGTTGTTCCAGTCGGAGGAACATCCTTCTCCTTTTCCTCGTCGTAGGAATGAGGTTTACCCGGTTTAACACCGAGTTTCTCTACGGCTCTATAGACTTCTTTTGCTGATGCATCGACTGCAACGATGCTTTCATATACCTTACCTACAGGACCAGTAACGATATATTCAACTGAACCTTTGAGTTCGGCTTCATACTCTCCAAGTGCCTTGGATATTTGTCCTTTTAGTACGATTTTTTTGTCCTTTTCACTAATAACAACATGTCCGTCTGCTTTAGATAAGTTTATCATACCGATAATGCATAAGCCAAAACAGAGAGTAATCATACTTGTATAGCATAGATATTTCATAAATAACTCCTTTGATGTATAAGCACAATCTATTTAGAAAGTATAACTTAACCCGTTAAATATTTCCAGATCATGTTTTTTGATGTCAGTTGGAGGTTCATTATCATAACGGAAATTTAACCGAAGTGGAAATCCTAATTTCTTTGTCAGTTGAAGAATAATGCTTCCCTCAAATAAGATTCGGTAATCACGCATCCGTTTCACATGCACCTGATAATAACCCGTAGCACTTGTGGTTAAACGCTCATCAATCCGAGCAGTCCAATTGATATAGTTGGTTGAGCGAATAATACGAGTTGTTATATTACCTAATTCTTCATCACTGATGTTCTCATGTTCCCACATAGCACCAGTGCCCACATAGAGATTATACCGTGATTTAGGAGAACCCACAGCGAAACGAATACCACTACCAATTAGATTCCTGTCATTCAACAAGATTGAATCATTGAACTGTTTTTGAATGAAGGATTCAATCAATATATGATTTGACAACTTTCTGATAATTCGTCCGTGTACCATCCCTTTATTCGTAAAAAATGACCCGTCTTTTCGTCCTTGTTGTAGACTACCAAAGATAAAGGTGTGATGCATTTTTGAAAGATAATCTGAACGGAACCGAGTTCTCAATGTGAGTAACTCAGTATTTCCTGTACGATATGTTAAATCAAGGTTGAGAGTGTTATACCATCCGGGTTTCAACTGTAACTGCTTCATCGTGTCAGCATTAAAGATGTTAACCTGTGCTATTACGGGTACACAGATAAAGAATAGACAAATCAGACTTATGATGGAAATGTGGAAAACGATATTACATATTGGACAGATACGTCGATTATGTGTAAAATATAACTGACATTTTAGCATATTTATAAATGGTATTTTATCAATGCAACGAATTCTAATAGACACAGACCCAGGCGTAGATGACGCGCTTGCAATTCTTCTTGCAATGAAATCATCGGAATTACTGGTGGAAGCAATAACAACTGTCAGTGGAAATGTTCATGTTGAACAAGCTACAGAAAACCTAATGAGAATATTAGGGCTGCTTGATTTATCTGAACTTCCAAAAATTGCTCAAGGTGAATCTCAACCCCTTGTAAAGCCACTTGTGAAGGCAGAACATGTTCATGGTGCAGATGGATTGGGTAACATCAATAAACTCCGCAATCCTGATGGGAGTTCACGTTACCCTCCTATATACTGCGATTTATCAACAATTTCTGGTGTTGATTTAATTCTTGAAACGGTAAATCGTTACCCTGATGAGTTGGTTATAGTCGCACTGGGACCATTAACCAATATTTCAAAAGCCATCCAGAAAGACCCAGAACGAATGCAGACACTTAAAGGCATCGTCTTGATGGGTGGCGTTTTTAGTGAATACGGAAACGTTACTACAACTGCGGAATTCAATGTTTACGTTGATCCTCACGCTGCCCATGATGTATTCAATTCTGGCGTTCCAGTCCACATAGCACCATTAGATGTTACGCATCAAGTTGCATTAACAGGTGAACGACTGGAGACAGAAATTGAAGGACGCAGTGATAAAATCTCAAGTTTTTTGAAAGAATCTACGCAAGCCTGTATGGAATTTTACCGTGAACACGTTGGTTTCTACGGATTACATATTCACGATGCATTACCCATCGGAATGTTGACACATCCACAGTTTTTCAAGAGTGTTGATGCGTATGTCCAAGTTGAAACAGAAGGCAATTTGACAAGTGGTATGACTGTTGCTGATCTACGACGCGAGCGACAAATTGATAGTCCCAATGCAAGCGTCTGTGTGGAAGTAGATGCGGATGCTTTCCTCAACCATTTTTTTGAACGGATTCTCACCTAACAATCTCTATTGCACACCGATTAAGTGTGGTGGAATACGGCGTAAGTCGGCATGTGGATCACGTCTTAATGAACGCGGAATCTCTAATTCGGGCATTTTGAGTTCAGCGAAGACAACACGTTGTTCAGCGGTCAGTTCACCGTTAATTTCTCTTAGCAGTGTTTCAATTTCTTTCAGTAATATACTCCGTTGTGAAAGGAATTTTCTGACTTTCGTCCGAATCTGGGTATAGTTCCGTCGTCTTTGTGTTGTGCTAAGACCGCCATCGTATCGGTAAAGATTCCTATCGTTTGCTAATGTCCGATATGCACGTATATCACTCTCCATCTGTTTTTTCTCAAAATCGTAATCATCAACAATGTCACGTATGTGTTCCAATTTTGGGTGTATTACCTTTTTCTGTTTACTGGTGAGTTGAAGTTCAGAGCTGCTTTTGGAAATATCAATCAGTTTAATAGACCCACATCCTAACATAAAGCAGCAGACAATATAAAACGGAAAAAACCTAAAAATTACCATTTTAGTTCACCATTTAGGTTAATTTGGAATTATATATATTGTTGGTTTGTAGGAGGGAACTCCGATTCCCGACTATCAATGTGTTTAGTGTCGATTCAGAGATCGCACAAACATAAGGGTGTCAACTTATTTTAATGTTTCACTTTAGTTCAACGTATATAATTCACCGTACTTTGTTTTTAAGTAGTTGATATAAGGGGCAATAGTCATGGGTTTTCCCGTTGCACGTTCAATTAACTCAGGTGCAGTGAATTTAGATCCGTGTTGGTAAATGTTACTTTTCAACCAATTATGTAATGTATTGAATTCCCCTTTTTCAATATCATTAGGTATTTCAGGATGTGCTTCAAGTGCGGTAGCATAAAATTGTGCACCTAATATATTGCCCAAAGTGTATCCTTGAAAAGAACCTCCGATAAGTCCAGAATACCAGTGGACATCTTGTAAAACACCATCTTTGTCATCCGGTGGAACGATACCAAAATCAGTTTCAAAACGTTCACACCAAGCATTCGGTAAGTCTTTGATTTCCAATTCTCCTGCCAACAAAGCCAATTCAAAATCAAACCGTAACATCACGTGTAGGTTGTAAGTAACCTCATCTGCTTCCGTACGGATAAGGGAACGTTCGACTTTATTTATCGCACGATGAAATTCCTCAATGGATACAGGCTCCAACTGTTCTGGGAATGTTTTTTGTAATTGTGGATAGAAACAATTCCAGAATCTCTTACTTCGTCCGACTATATTCTCCCAGAGACGTGACTGACTTTCATGAACACCAGCTGAAGTTCCGCGTGCAAGTGGAGTTCCTTCAAAATCCGTATTGATACCTTGTTCGTAAAGGGCATGTCCAGTTTCGTGCATAGTGCAGAAGAGTGCTTCACCAAGACTATCCTCTTTGGAACGAGTCGTAATACGTACATCTCCGAGTGAGAATTTTGTCATAAACGGATGGTGTGTTTTGTCTTGTCGTCCACGGTTTAGGTCGTATCCAAACTTTTTCGCGACTTCCATGCCAAAGTCCAACTGTTGTGCTTCCGGGTAATGTTTATGCAAACAGGAATCATCTGCGGGTGGTTGAGATGTAATTGCAGAAGCAATTGGTACGAGTTCATTGCGTAATTCACTAAAGACACGGCTGACATCTGCTGCTTTCATTCCATAATCCCGTGGTTCAATCAAAGGATCAGCAATATGATCATAACCAGGAAAAAAGTTAGCACATTGACGGCTATACTCAAGCGTCTTTTCAAGGTAGGGACGCACTCTGTCAAAATCGTTCGCTGGACGGGCTTCGGTCCAAACCTGATAAGATTCTGAAGTGTGGGTTGCGACTTTAGCCATGAAATCAGCAGGTATTTTAATAGCACGTTCATACTGTCTGCGTGTTAAACGGATTAGGCTTGCCTCGTATGAATCATAATCATGACTCTTTTCATAAGGTGTTAGTGCATCAAGCAATTTTCCGATTGCAGGATCAGTGAATTTCTCATGGGATATACGTCTTAGTGTCGCAGTTTGTCTGGCACGGGCAGTAGCACCACCCGGTGGCATATATGTGGATTGGTCCCAGTATAAAACCCCGGATGCAGCGTTTATATCGTTCACCTCAATCAATCGGGTTTTGAGTTCTTGGAATTTAGTTTGCAATGTAGTTCTCCTCAAAGTCGTGTCTTAGGAAGATGTCATTTACACACATTTTATCACATTCGGATTAGGTATTCAATTGAATATTGAAGTTATACCACTTCTAAATAATAACTTCTTATTAACAAAGAACGCGTTCGTAGTCGCGCAATTCATTGTGCCTCTTACATTTGGATTTATGGTGAACATTGAAATTTAAGAGATACATTTCTGTAGGATCGATCTCTTATCCTGCTAATCCTGAAATCCTGAAAATCCTGGTTCAGACTCTTCTCTTATCCTGCTAATCCTGAAATCCTGAAAATCCTGGTTCAGACAACTAAAATTCTGAAAACTACATAAAACATATTGGATATCTATTGTTCCACATCCTTGACAACCTACCATCCACAACCCACCACCCGTTATACTATAATATCATTTCGAAATGAAAACTTATTTAATTGTAATCCGAATACTAACGACTGAATATGAAAAAAGACCGGAAAGGAAAAACGAACCAAAATGAAAATTCTAAAAATTTCGGACCACCCTATAAACCCAGTCTCATACTGGCATAAACCCGAATATCAAAACGAACCAATAACCGAAAAACACGCTTTTTTGGTTCGTTTTTTCAGAAGCAATTTAATTCATAATAGGACATCTTCCAACCATCGTAGGGACGGGATCTCCCGTCCCTATGTTATCACACATTTATCTGAGAAAATACTAATCCTGAAATCTTGGAAATCCTGGTTCAGACAAAAATGTATCAAAAGGCTGTCTGATATACAAATAATGATTGTGTAATTAGCAAAATTCGTTTAAAATCTAAGGATACATCAGACGAAAGGAAACTAAAATGAAACAACTCCATATATATATAGGATTATTCTTATTTATTACATCAACAGTCCTTGCACAAGGAATAACATTGACATCAATAAACTACCGAGAAGACATGCTTCTATCAAAAGAACCTGTTGTTACAGAATTTGATGGTTCATCAGCAGTGGTAGAATTCGAGACTCTTATAGAAACACCTGCATCTATCGCGTATTACGGTGTTCCGCATACAGAAGAGAACTTAACAACACCACGATATCGGAAAGCATCGAAAGGAACTCATATTGATGAAGACAAGACACAACACCGCATTGCTATGGACATCTCTAAACTTGAAGATGTGCATTACGATACTGGTTTGATTGCAAACAACGGTGGTACAATTGTCTATCGCATAGAGGTATTCGATCCACGTATCCAAACAACACGTGCCTATGACCGACGTTTACGTTACAAACGCGAAGGTGAACCTAAGACAGGCGCATATACATCACTTGTTTCTTTGACAGAAGGACCGTTCGTGGACCTTGTTACGCATAATTCTGCTGTGATTTCTTGGGAAACTGATGTGCCTGCTAAAGGAGCAGTTCTATCGGATAATAGGGAGTTTCTGTCGTTAGATCCTGCCATCAGACATGAAGTTCAGCTAACGAGATTAAAGCCGAATACTGTCTATTCCTATCAGGTGAATTACGGAATCTATACACCAAAATATACTTTCAAAACAGCCCCTGAGAAAGGAGAAAGGGTATCCTTCAAATTTGGGTTTATGTCAGATTCTCGTGCTGGAGTGGGTGGAGGAGAACGTGCACAGAATGGTGTCAATGCGAAAGACCTTGGACGTTTCGCAATTGAACTTTATAACAAAAAGGCAGATTTTGTGTGTTTCGGCGGTGACCTCATTAATGGATATACATCAGATGTACGAGATTATGAATGGCAACTTGAGACATGGAAACGCACAATCCAACCTGTCGGCGCGAATATCCCATTTTATGAATCCATTGGTAACCATGAACAGGTAGGATCCTATTACAAGGTTACTGCCCCACATCTTAATGATGACGAATATTACATTCAATTCACTGGCACAGTGGGTGCTGAGAGTGCAGAAGCAATTTTCGCTAAAGAATTTGTTAACCCTACCGGAAGTCACTACGGATTAGGTGTCCCGAAACCTGAGGCAAAAGGAAACCGTGATATGGGTGGTGCGGATGTCGGACCTTCCTACGAAGAAAACGTCTACTCTTTCAATTATGGTAGAGTACATTTTATATCTCTAAACACAAATTATTGGGCAACTGGTTATAGAGCAATCAGTACATTCGGTCAGAAATCACAAGATAAAACAGCAGTTAATCTTGCCCTTAAGCAACTCGGTGGCAATAGAGAAGGTTATGTAATGGAAAACCAGATGGAGTGGCTGAAGAAGGAATTAGATGCTGCACAAAGCGATATTAGTATAGATTGGATTTTCATTATTCTCCATGAACCACCCTTCCCGAATGGTGGTCATGTCAAAGATGCAATGTATTGGGGGACTCCCGGTCAAGGTGAACTCGGTGGATACAACGAAACTGAAATCCCGATGGGAGATGTAATTGACATGCGAAATCAGTTTTGGACTATAGTCTCAAGTAAATCTAAAGTCTTGGGGGTTCTTTGTGGAGATGAACATAACTATAGTCGGACATTGATAGATTCGTCAGTTCATTCAAATTTTAAATTTCCTGTCTGGCAGATTATAAGTGGTGGATGTGGAGCCCCATATTATGTACAAGATGAATCTGTGCCTTGGGTTGATAAGGTAAAAGCATTTACCATTGACAAACATTTCTGTCTATTCTCTGTTGATGGTAAACGGGTCGGTTTGGAAGTCTACAATGACAGCAATCAGTTATTAGATAGTATTGACAATTTAACAACCATTCGATAGATACCATTCTAATACCATTTCCAAATAATAACTTCTCATTAACAAAGAACGCGTTCGTAGTCGCGCAATTTATTGCCAAATCAACGCCAAATGCGCGTATGGCATTTGTCGCCTCGGACATTCGTAGCGGCGAGGTCGCCTCGCCCACATTGTTACATACAGTCCCGTGGGTCGGAGCGAGCAAAGCGACCTCCGACAAGTATTGTGTCTGAACCAAGATTTACAGAATAAGAGATTTGTATGCTAATGTTCCTATGCAAAAGTTAACCCTTCATCCTGGACAACGGAATATACGCTACAAATTCCTAATCCTGGAAATCCTGAAATCTTGGAAATCCTGGTTCAGACAATAAGCGATGCAGACAAGCAAGAATCACTAAATTGACGCCTATGGTTTAATTTGAATGGATAACCCATTCAAACCTATTTGCTGAACCTACCCTCCTATTAGTACATTCCATAACATACCATATACAAAACACTTGTCTTCTAAATGGATATATTTTATACTTTCAGAAATCATTATCTATGGAGATTTACAAGTGAATATTCAACTTACTGATAAGGTCGCTGTAATTACTGGGGCTTCCACTGGAATCGGGGCTGCAACTGCTCTTTTATATGCAGAGGCTGGTGCAAAAGTAGTAATTGGAGATATTAATGTGCCTGATGGTGAAGAAACACTGAAGGTTATTGAAAATAATGGTGGAGACGCAATATTCTGTACCACTGATGTTACTTCAGAAGAAGATGTGTCAAATCTAATGTGGTCTGCTGAGGAAACCTACGGTGGAATTCATATCTTGGTAACATGTGCCGGTATTTTAGAAGGGGCAAGTGTCCATATTTCAGACTTTGATGCTGCTACTTTTAATTCAGTAATTGATGTGAACCTAAACGGTACGTTCTATGCTCTCAAGCATGCTGTACCGATAATGAGAGAGAGCGGTGGCGGTGTTATCCTGTGTATTGCATCAGGTGCTGGAATACGTGGTGGAAGTTCTTCAGTTGCTTATGCGTCAAGTAAAGGTGGTGTTAATGGGCTCTTGATGACAGTAGAGAACCAAGTTGGATCGGCTATACGAATGCATACGATTTGTCCAGGAGGACTTGCTACACCTCTAAAACTTGGTCAAATTGCCCAATCTGCCAAACGAGATGGACAGGATCCGGATGCAGCAGTCGCTAATGCATTAAAATCACTTGCTGATCCGGTAGGAGTTGCGAGAGTTCTGACATTTCTTGCATCAGATGAAGGTTCTTATGTGCGGGGGCAAATATCTACCAGATAGGTAGGGAATCGGTTCTTTCAGAATTAATAGGTATTATCATCCCAAAATACTTTGAATGTCCGTAGCAATATTTTGAAGTCATTCCAAAACGAGAGATTTTCAATATATTCCAGATCAACAGGAATACCTTCCCTTATTGATCCACGACGACGTGGACTCAACTGCCATAATCCTGTCATACCTGGTCGGACAAGATGCCTCTGATTTTCCCAAGATTCGTAATTTTCTGCAAGAAACGGCATTTCTGGACGAGGTCCCACAAGGCTCATTTCACCTTTGATAACATTGAAAAGTTGCGGTAATTCATCTAAACTCGTCTTTCGAATCCATTTGCCGATAGGTGTAATACGAATATCTTCTGTGGAATCAGGTTTTTCTGAATATGAAGGCGTGTCAATATGTAGACTTCTAAATTTATGTATTACAAAGAGTTTGTTTTTCACACCGACACGTTTATGTGAGAAAAATATAGGTCCACGTGAGGTAAGTTTGATAAGTATTGCTATCAATAGCATTATCGGCGCGAATATAAGAATTAAGCAAAAAGCTGCTACAAAGTCAAACAGATACTTTCCTCGTTTTGCATAAAAGGTGGATAGTTTTTCTGTTGGAATTTGTTCTGCTGTGTCGTTCATATATAATAAGTTGGTATCTGTAATACCAATTTGTTGGTAGATATAACCTTTATTTTTCACTCTACACCAAATATTGTAGATGTTACTTTTTCTTTTGAAGTTCGTCAAATACTTCTATATATTGTTCTGCAATATGGTCCCAATTGAACCTTTTTCTTATCTGTTCTGGGGCACGACTACGATAGTCCTCAACCATTTCATTGTTTTGTTCTAAAGTATTTATTTTTTCTTTGAGATCTTCTGGCTTTTTGTCAAAAAGGACTCCATATTTACCATTCTCTAAAACTTCACTGTTGAAGGGAGTATTTAATGCGAGAATACAGTTTGAGAATCCTAATGCTTTCAAAATTGATGGATTAATTCCACCGAATTGATGACCATGGATGTATGCGAAACAGTGATGGTGTAATTCTTTAATATGTTCAGAATTATCTATGTGTCCAAGAAACATTACATTATCATTTGCAATGCTTTTCAATTTATCTAAAAAGTCGTTTTCAAGTTTATTGCCTTTGTAATCAGCCCCACCCGCTATTGCAAGTTTTTTCTCGCTATTAGAAGTTACGAATGCTTCCATAATTAGGTCTGCGTTATTATCAGGTACAAGACGACTTGCAATTAAGTAATAATCTCTCGATTTAAGTCCATATTCCTCAAGAATTTCAGGATGTTCAGAAGGTTCAATATTTGCCCCGTATGCAATATAAGTGGTCTCTGCACCTAATTCCTCAAGATATAACCGCTTCATCTCCGCTGCATCTGTGATTACAATTGGAAATGCGGAGGTAGCCATCTTAGCAGCCCATTTAAAATAAACCGCACCAATACCTTTCCACTTTGGACGAAGCCACTCCATCCCATCTACATTAATAACTGCTGTTTTACCAGCAATTCGGAAAAACCAACCAAAAGGTCCATTTCCAGCATTCCATGTTAGTATTATATCTGATGAAGCAAATGAGGCATGCATTGAAGCTAAAAAACTATGACTGAGCGTGCTGAAGACCTTATGTTCAATGCTTGGCAAATAAATTAACTTTACACCATTCCATTCGGGTGGTCTTTCTTTGAAGACTGCTTTTCGACAATAGACTATTACCTCATGTCCTGCTTCTACCCATCGCGGTGCAAGCTCACCCATGATGGTTTCTAATCCACTATAGGTTGCGGGAAGTCCACGTATGCCTAAAACCCGAATTCTCATCTAATACCGCCTAAATAATATTCTGAGATTTGTATAGAAAGTAATATATCAAAATCATATTGATAATAAACTTGTCAAAACTATAAATTTTGAAGTGTGTAATATGAAAAAACCAATTCATTAGATACATTAACCAGTGTGAATCTTCATAAAATATGTATCTAATCCAATGCAGTTATTATTTTAGAATCGTAATAGTGCTTTTGCTTCAATTTCATTACCAGTATCATTTATTCCATATTGATTACCTATGTTACGTCTCCATACGCGATTCCATTCACCATAAAACGAGTAATCTCCGATATTTACCCAGTTAAACCCGACTCTTAAACGGTGTTCACTTTCGGTTAAGCCAGATAATGGTGTCCAAACATCATCTTTAGGTGCATCAACAGGATGATTCTTATCTATATCTCCTTGACCGTGCCGTTCAAGTTCATATCCAAATACGGTTTCAAGTTTATCAGTGATACGTTTCCGTAGTTCTAACCACAAATTATCCGCATCAGTACCAATATGATGCCCTATGACAGACGTAAAATGTTTGTAAACGTTTACTGGATTTACATGTGTATATGTATATTGATTGATAAAGGCATATTCTGCGTGAAAATCTGTATCTGCGATTCCGAATGGATCTGTCACATATATTCCACCAAGTATTCCAAATTTTGTATCCCAATGATAAAAACTGGCTGCGGGGTTACCATCATCTACCATCAGTTCACTATAAATTTCAAAATTGTTTATCGGTCTATATCGCATGTCAAAACTTATCATCACATTATCCCCACTTCCAGGGGCACGACTGTCAGCACGTGATATAGTTTGCTCGTTTATAAGATAGATATTTACAGGATTCAAATAACCCGGTTCAAAACGGTTTCCATAAACAACTACCTCAGACAAACCTAAACCGAATCTATCCCAGAAATATCCCTCTGCCCTATGTCCGGATATATATTTATCATTGATATCTTCCGACATGTCTTCTAATACACCGGTAAAGGCAGTAAAAGTAACATTCTTGAAAGTTGTATTCAATTTCAGCATATCAATGGCAATTGGGTTTGATGATACCAACAGATTACCGTGGTATCCAGGTCCCCACTGCAGATTGTCCTGTCCAAACTGCAGCTCAAACCAAGGCATTTTAAATTTGAGATAACTATTGATTGCGGTTCTATTTTTAAGTTCCCCTTCTAATTGTCTATATTTTGATTCATCACGGTAAACATCGTCAAAAAAATCACCATACAGAAATCTGTATGCCATATCAGCAGAGAAGGCAAAACTATCCTCCACCTGTCCATATACATGTGGAAATAGTGATGTAACATGCATATTACCTTCTTCAGTTGGTTGTTCTGATATGTTATCAACTAATCGTGTTATTTCATGTTGTCCTGCTCGTAAATCAAAGGATAAACGAAAGGTAGAGTCGTCTGTTAGTGATAAAAGATGTAATCTACGATCTGGTGGTGTCTCAGTTCCTGCCTCTGAGTAAAAGGCTAAGAATTCTTTTAAGCGTTTCTGATCGTTGACACTTAATGTCAATTCACCATTTTCTTGCTTTTGAGAAACCTCCAACAGTAATGTTACGACCTGTTTTCGCGTAAAAGGTAGAGAACCTCGTGTTACACCTTTCAATACACGTTTATTAAGTAAACGTTGAATAAAGCGGTAGGTTTCAGTATTAAAGTCGGATAGGTTGGGATTTAAAGGGACATTAATCAGTGGAGATGCATGACAGAATGGTATATAACAGATAAGAAAAAGAGCACAGAAAACTATTGAAATGCGTAAAGACATTTGTATGTGTTCCTCCTCGCGACGAAGTATATATTTTTTAACGTGAATTCGGAATAACTAACTTTCGGAATCGGCTGAATCCACATCCTAAATTCCGTTGTCATTGTTTTATGTAGAAGCATCCGAATTTTCAGAGTCATTCTTGACTAAATAGGTCATAATAGTCCTGTAAAACCATACTGAATACAGGTTTATGGCACATGATAAAATTGTGAAAATTTTCCTCTGACTCTGAAAACTCTGAATCTTTAGAACGTAAGTAATGTAAATATCATCATATCAAAGAGTTTCCTTCTGGCTCACAATACTATCATCAATCGAACTCACGTTGTGATTATTTCAGAATAACCATTTGTCGAATTTTTTTTGTATTTCCAGCGTTGAGACTGTAATAATAAACTCCACTTGAAACAAGTTCACCATTAGTATTTCTTCCATCCCAAAACGCTGCCCGTGATTTTGTCCTATATGTTCCAGCGTTCTGATAACCTAAATTTATTTCCTTTATAGTTTCACCTTGCATATTGTAGATATTGATATTGACATAAGAATCTTGTGCTAAATCATAAGGTATCCAAGTTTCTGGATTAAATGGATTCGGATAGTTTGGTAGTAATACAGTCTTTTCTGGTAATATGTTTTTCATCAATGCTTCTAAGTTTGCAATCCCATATTTAAATACTTCTGAACCATCATCTGCTTGATATGCTTCAGACAGCCATTTGTCAATTTGTACAATATGATCCTGTGAAAGTAAAGTTGACTTGTTTGGTGCAGATGTGTTCGTACTTTCACCTATATGTGCAGCAACAAGCAGTAAATCAATTATGTTAACTATACCATCATTGTTAACATCCACCCTCGGATTCTCAGGTTTTACATCACCAAAACTTGAAGAAATGATCATTAGATCCTGTATATCAACAATTCCATCGTTGTTTACATCCCAGGGTGTAGTTTGACGAATATGAAATTGTTCTGGTATATCAGAAAGTGTTCCCTGCCAACCTTCTTGTAGTTTGGCACTAAGTTGATTAACAAGGTCAATGTTCTCTGGTAAATGTGCAATATTAACTGTTTCAAACGGGTCATTGAAATAATTATAAAGTTCTTGACCGTGTTCACCCTGATTTCCCCATTCAGTATATCGGTACTGTGCTGTCCGTATGGAAACACCTTTAACTATTCCTTTGTTTAATTGACTAAATACTCCATCCTTCCAATTTCGAGTGGGTTCTTCTATGACAGGCATCAGACTCAAACCTTCTGACTGGATGGGCGTTGGAAGTTGACATACATCACACAAAGTCGGATAGATATCAACAAGTTCAGATAGGGCGTTAGTTTCTGCTGCCTGTTGCCCGGGCACACTAACAATTAAAGGTGAACGGAGCGAAACTTCAAATAATGTTTGTTTCCCCCAAATCCCATGTTCACCAAGATGGTGTCCGTGATCACTGCAGAATACAATTACAGTATTATTAGTTAGACCGAGGGAATCTAACTTTGATAATACTCGTCCGATTTGTGCATCAACATAACTTGTCGACGCTGCATAGGCACGTATTAACTCCAATGTCTTTTCGTTAGAAAGTGGCACATTTCCAGAAGGTAGATCTTGATAGTTTCTGATAGAGTTCCAATTATTAAGTGCTCTGGAAGGAACATCCACAGGTGGTATATTAGAAACAGGTAAGTCAAAGTCTTGGATATCATATAATTCAAAATATTTTTCAGGTGCTTCCAATGGAAAATGTGGTTTGTAGAATCCAACGGACAAAAAGAATTGTTCGTGTTTTATTTCATCTAAAACCTGAACTGCACGTAATGCAGTCTTCCCATCTCTTAGGTCACCATCCTCAACATCAAGTGCTTGCCAGGATGGAGTTGTTTGTATGTCAAATGGTCTCCAAGTAGGTCTCCAAGAAGGCACACTCCATGAGTTTTCATCGTCTTGGAGTCTCGGATGATGTGCTACCCTACCGACAGATTGTGTATGGTATCCGTATCTTTTAAAGTTTTGTGGTAGTGTTACTACCTCAGGTAATTTCTCACGAAAATCATCAGTATTATTTAGGACATCTGTCGATTCAGGTCGTAACCCTGTTATTATTGAGGTGCGGGATGGACTACAGAGAGGGTATTGACTATAAGCATGATTAAAAAGAGTTCCCCGCTCAGCAAGCCTGTCTATATTAGGGGTATGCATCCTTGAATGCCCATAGCAGCCTAACATAGGACTTAGATCGTCTACAATTATGAACAACACATTGTATTGTCCTGTAGCTTCAACACGAAGATTAGGTAAAAGTGCTGTCGTGAAGGCAGCAGCACCTGCCTTCAAACCTGTAGATAGAAAATCACGACGAGTTATTGAACGGTTTTGGGGAGAGTATTCTTTATTTTTAAAAAATGAATCTTTATTCAATTTAGAATGTGTCCTATTATTCTGGAAAAACTGTATTCGTGAAATTTACTTTCATTGAACAATAGTTCTTCTAAGTATTATACCCTAATCTATCCATAGTGTCATAGAAAAATGGTTCTATTCTTGGATGCAAATCAAAATGTTCTCGGGACGGTACTGGATGTAGTGTATGCCTTGCATAATTGAGAAAGGTCTCGTCTTTAGGTAATTCGCAGAAATTACATAGTGATGAGAGTGTTTCCTCTGGTTTAGATGTCAAGTCTTCAAAACGAATGGTGTGTATATATTCTGGTTTTGTTTCGATTAAACTTAATCCCTCTCGCATTGTAACTACCCATTCAACAACTGCTCTTTCCAAATGAGACTTAGAGTTTTTTATATCTTCAAGGATGTCCTTCAAATCAATATCTGTGGAAACCAATTGATCAACCAATAGCTGCCACTTTCTACTATTAACTCCCCACCAATCATGGGTTTCTCCATTTAACTGTATACCAAGTCTATCCGACCAAGCAGCTATAGAGGTACAGGTATCCCAACCATTTCTAACAAGAAAGACAAATCGAGCATCAGGAAATAAAGCACGAACATAATCTACTCTAAATATAAGTTCTGGGTACTTATCCACAACACGTTTGGCACCGGTTGCAGATAAATATGCACCGAATAATTGTTTTGCTCGTTGAAGCATTTCATCAGTCATATCCTCTGCTTTCAGTCTATATTTTGCAGTGCCACGACTATAACTTCCAATGATGTCCTCGTCAGGATGTATTAAGTGCCAGAGTGCTTTTGGTTCGTTTAGATATCCAATATCCTTGTGCATAGAAAGCACTATTCCAAGGATTGTCGTTCCACTTCTTCCTGTACCGAGTATGAAAATAGGTTTTTGGATAGGAGTGAAACGTCTATTGCTTACAGAGATGCTTTTCAGGATTGAAAAGACGACAGGATTAAACCATCTTCCTTTTGTTGTTAATGGTCGTCCTTCAAAAAAGAAATAACTTATGAGCCGTGTAATGGCTTTTATAGGTCGGGTTTTTATATAATATGAACTGAGTTGGGCTATCATTCTTATAGTGTATCTATATCAATAATTGTAAACGTCGTTTTAATGTTTCACGGATGTTTTTGATTCTATCCAAATTATAAATAAATGCAGAAATCAATTTTAATGGAAATGAGAAAAGATAAACTAATATTAATATAAGATTAGGGAAAAATGAAATAAGCTCATAATTATGCTTTTTCATCAATTTTTCATTTATAATTTGACAGAAATATAATTCTGCGGAATTAAGTTCACTCTCTTTCAACCTGTTTTTATTCCATTTTCCTGCTCGTTTAGGATTAATACCCATTTGTTCGGGACGATCAGTATTTACAGAGGAACCTACTTGCGGTACCAGCAACATTTTCGAATTGTATCGAATACCGATGAATTCGCAGATACGCGAGACTGTATCCTCAGGATTCACTAAAAGGTTCTCAAAGTAAATAGTGATAAAACGGTCATTATATACATACCTATCCCCAGCAGTAACTGCAGTATTCCATATTTTACTTATTGTAATAGGATGGTAATTGATCCAGTCACGGAACGATTCTTTTATAGGCATATCAGAGCCACCGAGAAAACGACGTTTCCATTTCTGTTTCTGGGATGAGAGTACATCACGCGGATCACGTATCATGTTTATTATTCTACATTCAGGATATGATGTCAGGATTTCATTAACATAGAAGATGTTGCGAGGAGTCTGATCACAAGGAATGCTTTTTCCGTGAAGATCTGCTTCATGAAGTAAAAATTTGCTAAATATCTCCTCTGGGGAAATTGTGTGGGTTGAGAAAACTTTGCAAAATGTCCGCGCTTCTTCAAGGTGACTATTTGAATTACCATGTGTCCGATATCCTTCACGTTGCAAACATAGTAGTTTAGACACTAATTGTTCAGCATCAGAAAGGTTGATATTAGAAGCAATCGCAGGTGACCATAATTGACCAAAAAAGTGTAATTCACCGAAGGTAAATACGTCGGGGTGGTTTCCTAAAATACGTCCCATCATTGTTGTCCCACTCCGACTGTTGCCAACAACAAAAAGCATTTTCTCCGAATTCACTTACTAACCTCAATTACACCGAAACTATTTTTTGGAATTGTTATATTGTTTCCATTACCTGTCCATTCCTGTATTAACACCTCTATTTCACCTGAACCTTCCATCTCAGCGTTGCCACCATTTGTTGCTTTAAGCCTTTCATTTGCAACATACCGGTATGTGATTTTCTTTTTTAATCGTTTGTCATTAAGAAATAATTGTGGTTCCAAATCTTCTGATGTCCTATTACTCAGTAAAATAAACACTGAATTGGTATTTCCAATCGCTTGGGTTTGGACTCCACTCAACTGCTGTCCTTTAAAATCCATTTGTCCCTCAAATAATGGTATATTGGACATAGTGATTGAAAACTGGGTATCAGAATTTGAAACCGCTTCTCCGATTAATTGAAAGGAATAATATACTGTTCTGCGAATAATACTTCCATAGTCAGATTCAGGTTCCCCACCATATTTCCAAAATGTTCTGTCTGAAACAGGAGCAATTTGTGAGAAAACAGGAAATCCTTTGCCATAACCTGTAATCACATGAAAGTTTGCTTGGGTTATTTTGGGGATGCTCATTAATTTGAGAAAAAAATCACCAACGTACATTGCGTGGAGTTGTGTGTTTGCTACACGGTTTGCAGGATTAGCAATATTCCATTCAGTAACCCACATCTCTTTGTTAGGAAACAGCTTCTCATAGTATTTCATTCCTTCATCAATATCATAGTGTATCCACCCGAATAGATACCCTCGCATTTCTTCAATATCAACATCTTTCATTGCTTTGTAAGCATAGACATGTACAGAGAATGCATCAAACCAATCTGTAGATGTAGAATCTGTAGGTTTTGCTAACCCCTCATCCCATTTACGTTGTGCTGTTTTAATTAAAAATCCTTCTTTGTGAAAAGCTACTGGAGATGCACATACAGATACCTTAATATTTGAATCAACCGCTTTCATAGCCATTGCATGCTCTTTTGCGGTCTTCATATAGGTTTTGGCAATCGGGTATTTGTTGACATAATGTGGAAGATAAAACTCATTACCAAGTTCCCAATGGGTTATATTGTATCCCTTTTCTCTTGAATATCGCACCCATTCAGCACTCTCTTCTGGACTTCCAGTCCATAAGTTGACTACGACAATCGGTATAATGTCTAAGTCAATGCATAGTGTCATGAAATCGTCAAAGTGTATCTTCCCACCACGCCTTTTATTGAGTTTAACGAAATTCCCTTTATTTCGTTTATTCAACTGAGTATTGAGTGTAGTTGCCATTTCATTTTTCAGAAAACCAGATATTTTCCAATGATAGAAATTACCTACTGTTCCTCCTGGAAATCTTAATGTTTTTGGTTGAAGAACTTTAGTGAGTGCAACAAAATCCTCATCCAGATAACCGGATTCACCATTCATCATATTTGAGTTGAAACCGTAAAGTTCTTTTTTTAAAGGTGTCCCTTTTTGTGTGTTGATTTCAATACTAAATAAATCAGAGGTAGGGTCAATCATCTCACACCCACGTATTATTACAAATGTTAGTAAAGATGCGATAACAATAGTACATAGGGAAAATAGAAGTGTTGAAAATGATTTCCAATTCTTAGTATTTTCTTTGTTTGTTTGCATCATAATGAAATTTTTATCCTTCTATACGTTTGAAGAGTGGTGTCACTTGCAAACATTAGTCCAGCACAAGTCCAGAAATAGAATCCATAACCTCGAAACTCTAATGTTCTATTAAAGAAAAGAAGGAATACTGTTACCGTTACCAAACAGAGCATTGCTAATGCAAGTTCTTTTGAGTATTTGCTGACAGAACGTTTGTAGATGTCTAATGCAGCAAAAAATAGACGGAGAAAAATAAAAAAGAATAATCCTAAACCTAACAGACCATAGAAACAAAGAATAGCGACCCAATACACATCTTTGAATCCTTTTTTGCTCAATACTTTAAACAAATATGATCTTTTGCTTAGATTCAATCTGTCAATTGTTGTGTTTTGATCAGCACCATATCCTAAAATCGGTTTGTTGACAAGTACCGTTGGAACATTCCCTATTAATGCGCCAAGCCGCTGTTTCTGTGCAATCCGAACATAAGAACCAGAAAATACACCTGTAAGATTTCCAACCAATCCAACTTTTGATTTACGTGGGTTAATATATTCCGATTCAAATGGATTCACTATTGCTAACATAACACTAAAGACTAATCCTACCACTATAGCTAAACGTAATGTGCTTTTCCATCCGAATTGGAAAAAATACCATGCAGCACATGCAAGAATTGCAGAAAAAGTGGCAGCACGAGAATATGAACGTGCAATGAACATAAACAGGACAACCACACCCAATATATTCAGGTATTCTAATCGTTTGATACGTGATAGGAAAATGACAAGTATCAGTATCATAAAGACACCATATATTACAGTATCACCTAATGTGCCGTAGATACTCCCTATTTCCCGTCCGAGCTCAAGTAATCTATATTCTTTTGTAAATCCACCAACTTCAAGTGTTGATGCGCGTGGCAGGAAAAAATCAAATGCAGTACGACCACCAATCCATTGAATTCCTCCTACCAAAAGTTGTAGAACACCAACGCCAAGGATGATCTTTAACAATGTTGATATACGTTTTTCAGAAAAAGGAGAATTTGCAATTAGATAAAATAGGATAATATAACGCGCAAGCGGTCTAATATTATAAATACTTCCAATCAAGGGTGAACGGTTAATTACCATTGATAGGAATACAACGATGTAAAAACCAATTATTGGTAAATCTATTGCCGTTTTTACGAATGGGATTCCTTTATATAGTTTATGTAAAACCAACCTTATAAATGCTGCATAAATTAGCATCTCACCTAAAAATCTAAGGTAGGAATAAACAGAATCACTGACTGGCAAAAGCTTAAGGATTAACTCTTCAAAAGCAAAGTATCCTGTGAGAAAATAGATTATAGCCATCGTTAAATTCAATTGAGAGATAGTATTTGTTAATCAGAATTTTGCCAATGAGAGAGATCTTTTCCTATTAATGCGGCTAATTGCTCATTAAATGGTTGAAAATAATTAGATAATTCTCTGTGAGTATTGGGATTCATTTTTGGTGGAATGAAAGATTTTTCATTCAGGTCATAAACAGTCTTCTTAAGTTTATGTGCGGTTGATGCAGGGATAATTTTCCGAATTGTACGTCTTAAAGCATTTTGAGATGAAAGGAATTGTGTAAACAAATATCCAAATTTTTCAGACCGTGGCATTGCAGCTTGATTAAATTGTTGTTCTACCACTGGTTCAAAATCAGCTTTAACGCCAATCAATTTATAGAGGCTTTGACATATATTAACCGCATTGTCTTTCAATTCATCTGTCAGAAAACAGTGTACCTGATCCTCTCCGAACTTGTCAATTATATTATATAAATGTTGATAGTAGGTGCTATTATATTTGTATAAAGACTGTCTCCATTTAAACCAGTCGTCCTTAAGTCGTTTATCCTCCGCTTCAAGTGCTTCTTCAAATGACTTAATCTTTTCCCATCCTCTACGTCTTGCCCACCAATATGCGGAATATGCACGTGAGACAGGTTCTCGTAAGAGTATAACAAGTTGGATTTCTGGATTGTGTTCATATATACGATGCATTCTTTCAGGAGAACACATTACCATAACGTTTTTCGCGATGATTTGATTGTCATTAGGACAATCAGAATAATATTTGTTGTACGCCCATTCAACACCTTTTTTATATTCATGGTCCTGAAGGAAATAAGTCATCTCTGGTTGTGGATGCGCAAATATTTCAGGATGCTGAGCCAAATAACGTAGAAGCGATGATGTTCCAGATTTCTGTGATCCAACAATCATAAGTGGCAATTGAAGTAATTGATTTTCCTTATTCATTTGAGGACTCCTTAAAGAAAGGTTGCCATGGTGGTTGTTTATCAATCAAGGTCTGTAATTCAGAAACATCATCTTTGTAGTAATCAATTAACCGACTTTGAGTCTGTGGTGAAACTGTAACATTTTGATCTGTACGAGTATTCAAGCGGAGATATAAAGGTTCAATAGTTCTTCTCACTGTTCGAAAAGTTTTGTGGATTAATGGTTTATTGTGTGTCCATTTGCGAACACTAAATCTCAACGCTCTGTATTTTTGGTGCAATTCGGTATTTTTCATTGTTTCGGTGCGGTTTGTTACTTTAAATGTATAGTCATTGAAAAAGTCTTTATCAATATCAGCAAAATTACATATCCCTCTTAATACATTTAATGGGTCTGTAGCGAGTTCTTCATAGAATAACGTATGTATCCGATTGTTACCAAATTTTTCTATATACTTTTTCAGATAGGTGGCATAACAACCTTGCTTGAGTGCTAACCAATGTTGTTCAGGTTTCTTAGATAGTTTTTTCTGCCCAATATCTTGATAATTAAATAGTTGGTCTACATATTGGTCAAAACTCATGTCTTGAGGTAATTTACTAATCTGTCTTGCGAATCGGTACCATGAGATCAAACGTGAAATCGGTTCACGAAGACTAAATATCAATTTGACATGTGGAAGATACTCAGCAATTCTCTCAAGGGCAGATGGACAATATAAATAGTCTGGTGTTGTGTCAAGTCTTATCTGGTCTTCTTGACAATGTGTGAATAAATCATTGTATTCCGAAATTTCCCCTTTGAAACGATATTTTGAGGGTAAAGGATATTCTGTATCAAGAAAGAATCGTGTTTCCTTATACGTTGCTCCACATATTGCTGGATGATCAACAAGATATGTATATAGAGATGTGGTGGCAGCCTTAGTTGTACCACCTACAATCAAATAATGAAAATCACTAACATTTTTTCTTGACATCAGGAAAATAAAGAAACACCTGTTTTGTGTAGTAAATAGGATATATTTACGACTGCAAGTAATGCAGTGAGTGAAACTGCTACCGCTATACCCGTTAAACCCCAAACATTGACCAATCCAATTGCAATTGCAAAGTTAAGCACAGCCATAGTAACCATGTTTCTAAATACATATCCGAAGGCTCTCTGTGCATATAAACCTGCATTCAGAACTGGAATCATACAGAAAAAAACCGTAGCAAAACTGAGACAAAATAGGAGTTGTGAAATCTGTTGAATAGATTGTTCAGAGAACTTATTATCACTAAAAAGTAATTGAGATATCTTTGGTGCTCCAAATAGTAACATTAGTGATATAGGGGCAGTAATGAATATCACAGTACGAATGTTTCCAATAAGAGTTTGTCTGAATTTTTGCTTATTTTCTTCAGTGATTTCTATAGACATATTGGGCAAACCAGTCGTGGCAATACTAATTCCAATAAGTGTTTGTATAGCAGAAAAAATACGGAAAGCACTGTTATATATTGTTATAGACCCTTTACCAAGTTTCCCGACTAAAAATACTTCAACTAACAGACGGGCAGTCATTTGACGTGTCGCGAAGCCCAATGTAGGTAATGAAATTGTATTTTTCAGCGAATGGAAGACATCTGATGTAAGCCAAGTCAGTCTGTACCGATGACCCATACGTTTTACTCCGATAGTCAACCAGACAAAGTATGTCAGAAAGCCACATGTGTATGAAACTGCAACAAATTGGGCAATATTATCATTACCAGATAGTAGTAGAAAAGCAAGCGTAGCAATCCCTGGTGGAAGTGCATTACGTAATGCGACAGTTTTGAAATGCTTCTGACTATTTAAAATCGCACCAAGTACTGTACTTGCTGATCCAAATACAACTAAAGGGGCAGTCAACCGCAAAAAGACAATCATTTCTGAGCTTGCACCAATTGAACTATCTGGTAACAAAAGGATTGCAATCAAATCTGCAAATACCTCAATAAGAAACATACAAAACAGACCAACACAGAGTGCAAAGTTCAAGATTCCACTTATTAGAAAATTGAAATCCTCTCTGTTTTTTTGCTTTGCTTCATCTATAAATAGAGGCACAAGACTAAATTTTGCCCCTTCTCTGATTACAATGTCAAATAACAGAACAACTTTTAAAGCTGCAATTAATGCATCCGCTGTTTCACTTAAACCAAGATATCTTGGAATTAACACAGCATGGAAAAGTAGGCTTAATCCCATTCCAACAAAGGTAATTACCATTACCCAACGTGTTGGAGACTTCCAAAATTTCACTAATAAATTGCGAAATCTGTCCATAATGAATTAATTAAACAAAATGGAATTATTCTGTACATATACCACTTATTTTTTCCATGCTTCTGGTAGGTTTTTACTAATTTCTATTTCGTCAAATTCAGTTGCAGGACGCGGTCCAACATTTTTTGCCCATGTCGCCATACGATTTAATCCTTCTGACAATTCTATCGGAGAT
Organism: Candidatus Poribacteria bacterium; assembly: GCA_022825665.1. Classification (GTDB taxonomy): domain Bacteria; phylum Poribacteria; class WGA-4E; order WGA-4E; family WGA-3G; genus MSPOR6. Next base: position 2,273 of record JAJDWI010000059.1, on the reverse strand, counting down.
GTTGTTCCAAAAACACGTTGGAATTTATCATGTGAACAGTAGGCGTGCTTGACTTCATCTCTGGCACGAAAATGTTGCACAGATACTTCCTTTTCCATTGCAGACATCACCAAATCAGCTAATTTATTTACAGAAACATGTTTATCCGTACCAAGATTAAAAATCTCACATGATGCATCAGATATGTTTACGGATTGAGCAATATGTGGTGCAACATCAGCAATATGTGTAAATGCTCGTGTCTGTTCACCATCGCCAAAGATAACCAAAGATTCTCCCTGCATTATTTTGTTCATAAAAATGCCGATGACATTACGATATCTATCACTTATATTTTGTAGTTCACCATAGACATTATGGGGTCGGAAAATAGTATAATCCAAGTCAAAAAGTCGTTTTGAGGCAATGAGTTCTTGTTCTACTGCATATTTCGCGATACCATAAGAATCTTCTGGCATCGGAGTGAGTTCTTCGTGCATTGGTAGTTGGTTCTCACCATAGACAGCGATGGATGATGTGAATACAAATCTCTTTACATTATAATTCACAGCAGCATTAATTAGATTTACACTTCCTATAAGGTTATTTTGATAGTTGAACCGTTTAATAAAATGACTCAAACCTTCTGCTGCATAAGCGGCAAGATGATATATATAGGTAAAGTTATATTCTTCACAGAGTTTATTTATTAAGTCAACATCCAGAATGCTGCCCTCAACGAAAGTTGCCTTTGGGTTGACGTTATCACGAAACCCGCCACTTAAATCGTCAAGGACGACTACATTTTGGTCACCTTGTTGTAGCAATTCATTAACTACATGGGCACCCATAAATCCTGCCCCTCCAGTGACCAATGAGGTATTTTTCATATTATTTGCCTTTACTTTATGATAACAAGTCGTTTTGTTAGTTTTTTAGTAGGTGTGTCTAACTCGTAGATATAAACTCCACTTGCTACAACCTCTCCTGTTTCATTTTTACCATCCCAATATACAGCTTTTCCTTGACTTATATAATAACCAGCCCTTTGATGTCCAGAGAAGATGGTTCTAACAACTCCACCCGCTGTATTATATCCGTATAGTTACTTGTGAATCCTCAGCAAGTTGATACGGAATCCATGTCTCTGGATTAAACGGGTTAGGATAGTTAGCATATAGTTTTGTAATTATAGGATTACTTTCTGGCATTATTATATTTTTAATGAAACGTTTTACAATATCTATATGTGTATGATTATCCGATAAATCTTCGATTTTTTCGTAAAAGGTGTGGAATAGTGCTATTTCAATATCGGAAAGTGACGATATATCAATTGCCATATTAGGTGTCGTAGTTGATGTGGTCAGAAAGGATTGTTGTGGAGCAGCTACACCATCACTTGTCCCTTCTATAATTTCAATTACAGATACGAGATCTTGAATATCTACAACACCATCTTTATTGACATCGGCGTATGGATTGGAGGGTGGATCTTCACCAAAATGAACAATAATAACAAGCAGATCCAATATATCAACTTTTCTATCCCGATTTACATCACCTGGTACTTTGGTTCGAATTCCTTCTTCTACAACATGCAATACTTGATTTACATTGACATCATTTAATGTTTGTAGTATCCCACTTGACCAATAAATTTCCAATTGACTAACTTTCTCATTCGTTGCAAGTCCAAAATGGATGCGTTTCTGGTCTTGTTGACACCAGTGTATTCCTCCACCATTTTCTCGTAATTGAGTTTTGCCATCGGGTGTGGTTGCGAATAATCTCGCCCCAATTCCATCACGATTTGAGACAGTTCCTTCCAAGTCAACCTGTAGCCAGTTGTTACCATTATTTGTTGTGTTTCGATATAACTGATCAGGTCCTTCATTTAATGGATAGGCTCCTTGTCCATTAGTAACAAAAAGATCAAGATACCCATCTCGATCATAGTCAGCCATCGTTACACTCTGTCCTCTTCCATTAACACTTCCTTCTGCCCCTCCAGCACCAGAGATTTCAGTCATATTACCATTACCATCGTTTTCATAAAGTCGATTTGGAAGGTTTCCTGCACTCTCTGCACAGACAACATAAAGGTCTACATCCATATCATTATCAAAATCTCCAGCAACAACTGATTCACGTTTATCAAACGTTCCGTTCAAAACCCAATGCTTTAGCTTTGGGATGTAGAACGGCTAAAATGTTTTACTTGACAAAAAGCGTTTAGTCTGTTAGTATGTTCGTAGCAGTCGGCATTGGTTATAGTTGATGTTGTGGTAGAC
>JAJDWI010000132.1 GCA_022825665.1 Candidatus Poribacteria bacterium | reverse complement strand
GCAGTTGCTGCAACGGTAAACTTAGCTTAAACCTAAGTGAGTCTCCTATAAGGAGATAAAAGATGCCCACATCTTCAAAATACGCAAGGCGTGAGAAGATGACCTAAGGAACCCCAATCCTTTAGGTTTGGGAGCCGTCAGAATCTCAATCAATAATAAGGATGCATTATGCCACAATCTCCAAATATACTCTTTCTGCTTACAGATCAGCAACGTTATGATTCATTAGGATGCAACGGTGCCTCAGTATGCAAAACTCCAACTGTAGACCAGTTGGCAGCAACTGGTATGCGTTTTTCTAAGGCATATACACCAATTGCTCTGTGTTCGCCAGCACGAGGATCATTGCTTACCGGTCTTTATCCACATAACCATGGACAACTGTCAAACATGGGGAATTTCAACGGAGTGTTTTCAGATCAAATCCTTGATAAACCTGCATATCCACAGTTGTTAAAGTCAGCGGGTTACAACGTGGCTTGTGTTGGTAAATGGCATCTTGCCAAACAGGGGGATACTGAGTTTTGGGGATACGACAAGTGGCATCCTTATAGCGAATGGCACCAGTGGTTGCGAGATGATGGTATAGATTTCCGTATTGACAGAGATGCAGTTCAACCTTACGAATGGGGTGGCGATGCACCATTCTACGGAAGACTCCCTCTCCCCGCAGAACGAACAATGGAAGCGTGGGCAGCAGATAAAACTATTGAACTTATCAATGGTTACAAGGGATCAGATCAACCGTTTATGATTGCATCGAATTTCTTCGGTCCACACTTTCCTTATGCAGTCCCTGAACCTTACGACACAATGTACGATCCAGAATCAGTAGAACGTTGGGGGAACTTTGATGAACAATTTATCAACAAACCACTTATCCAACAAAAAGAAATGCTCCGATGGAATTCCAGTCATCTAACATGGAAAGATTGGCAAAAGGTAATCGCTGCATATTGGGGTTTCTGCACATTTATAGATGAACAGGTTCAACGAATTATCACTTGTCTTGAAGAAAATGGATTATCTGAGAATACGATTGTCATCTTTTCAACAGATCATGGCGACATGCTCGGTAGTCATAGACTATTCAACAAGGGTTTCCACATGTATGAAGAGACCCATCACATCCCACTTGTAATACGTTATCCGGGTGTTACACAACCCGGTAGTACTTGCGATGAATTTGTCAACCTTGTTGATTTAATGCCTACTTTTCTGGAAATCGGTGGAGCAAAGATTCCTGACAATCTTGATGGAAGGTCTATTGTACCGCTGCTTAATGGTAAAACTGTGGACGACTGGAATGATGATGTATTCGCAGAATTTCATGGGTACGAACCTACGCTTGCTACTGTACGAATGGTGCGAACAGATTCTTGGAAATACGTCTACAATCCATATAGTGAAGATGAACTCTACGATATGCAAAGTGATCCGCATGAACTTGTTAATCTCGCAACACATCTTGGATATAAGCATGTTCTCCGACGTATGAAAGACCGTATGGTAAAATGGTTACGCGAAACTCGTGATAATATTGTTATGGAAGGTGGTTGGCAAAGCAATTCGTTTGACTTACTTATATCTGATAGAGAAAGGTAGTTCTAACACACTTATACAATTTCAACAAACTCACATCCTCTTTGAAACCACTCTTTGAGTATTGTATTTTCATTGTAAGTTCGTTTTGCTTGTGAGCCTGTCGCTTGTGAAAGGTTAATAGTAGCGACTACAATCTCATCACCAAAAAATCCTGCTTCCTTAATTACATTCCCATTCGGATGAACTATCTTAGAATTACCGTGTGAAGAACCTGGTGCTTTAATATCATCAGGATTCGCAGGAGTGTTTGCCATCACAAGATATATCCCGTTTTCTGTGGCACGCGATATTGGCATTGCACGATATGCAGAAAGTTTATATTCTGACAATAATCCAGATTCACATGAACAAAAGAAGCATATTTGAGCACCCATCGCAGCAGGTAGTTTTACAAGTTCAGGATATCTAACATCATGACATATAATAAAACAGCAATTGACATCGGCTAATTGTACAATAGGCAATTTACCTTGATTATTCGTACACCACTTCTCTCCAGCAAGGAAAGTCTTTCCGTATCTGTACCTTAATGTGCCTTGTTGATCGATTATTGCTAAATCATTGTGCCAGTTTTCCCCATCGTGATGAGCAGAACCAACAATTACTGCAATATTAAACTTGCGTGCTGCAGCGGCAATTTTTGCTTCTGCTTCCTTAAATGTTTGCGGTGAGATTTGTTCCCAATATTCTGTCTCACAACAATAACCAAATAGACACCCCTCTGGAAATGCAGCAATCTGAATCTGCATATCTGCACATGCTTCAATTTGCTGCAGTACTTTCTCTGTACTTGCAACCACATCTTTACTTGTAAGTAACTGGCATGCTGCGACTTTGATTTCCTGTTTACGCATCTACTACTTATCTCCTTTTTTAATTGACGTAATATATCACAGTTAAGGTTGTCAATCTACAAGTTTAAATTGTGAAACAGAGCCATTCAGTTTTCCAAATAATACCATTTCTAAATAATAACTTCTCATTAACAAAAAACGCGTTCGTAGTCGCGCAATTCATTGCGCCTCTTACATTTGTCACCTCATGCCTATCGTAGGGGCGAGGTCCCCTCGCCCGTATCATCTTGACAGGTTTCTCCACCCATATTGCCCCTTCTCATCGTAGGGGCGAGGTCCCCCGCCCGTATTGACCCATCTCATCGTAGGGGCGGGTCTCCCACCCTATATATGTCAACTTAAGGAGAAAACCCGTTTGTAGTCGCGCAATTCATTGCGCCTCGGACATTTGTCACCTCATGCCTATCGTAGGGGCGAGGTCCCCTCGCCCGTAGCAAACCTGTGACATGTATACTATAGCCTCGGAGAGGCGAAAGGTGTATAGTTACCGTGTATCCATCAACAAAGAGCCCCAGCGGGGCGAAAGGTGTATAGCTTCTCTTATCCTGCAAATCCTGAAATCCTGAAAATCCTGGTTCAGACAACTAAAAACCAAACCCACATAAAACCTATTGGATATCTATTGTTCCACTCCCTTGATAACCTACCCAACACATACCCCCATCCGTTAAACTATAACATCATTTCGAAATGAAAACTTTTTATTAACGCAAAAACGCGTTTGTAGTCGCGCAATTTATTGCGCCTCTTACATTTGTTACCTCATGCCTATCGTAGGGGCGGGGTTTCCCCGCCCGTATTGACACAGGCATAAAGGACACCAAGCTCCAGAGAGACAACAGGTGTATAGCAAACTAACGACTAAATATGAAAAAAAAACGAAAATCAAAAACGCACTAAAATGAAAATTTCAAAAATTTCGTACCACCTCATAAACCCAGTTCCAAACAGGCATAACCCCGAAAACCAAAACGCACCAATGTGCGAAAAACAGCCATTTTTAGTGCGTTTTTTTCGAAGCAATTCTATTCATAATAGGACATCTATACTGAGAAAACACATGTATATGAGAAAATCCTGAAAATCCTGGTTCAGAAAACATCGTAGGGGCGAGGTTTCCTCGCCCGTATTCACTCCACACCCTTTTCTGTAGGAGCGACTTTACGACATATTTCTACGAATTAACGAAAACTGAATGCCCCTGATTGTGAAAAATCTTTGCATTGAAGATTTTGGTAAAGTATAATATATTAGGCATCAAAATAGGTTGCACGTCGCACCTACTTCTGATATACTAATAATCATAGCATTCATATTATACATTGAATCTTAGTCTATCAATTCAACTATACATAAACGTGTATTAACACCCTTACTACAATAACGAAATAACGAGGAACAATCGATTGTCAGAACAGAAAGCAACAAATATAACATGGCATGAATCCACAGTCACAGTGGAGGATAGAGAACAACTTCTCAACCAAAAAGGCTGTGTCGTGTGGTTCACCGGATTATCAGGTTCAGGAAAATCGACTTTAGCGAATGCAGTAGCATACCTTTTACATGAACGACAACATCACACTTATGTTTTAGATGGTGACAATGTACGACACGGATTAAACAAAAACTTAGGATTTTCACCAGAAGACCGCGAGGAAAATATACGACGAGTCGGAGAAGTCGCAAAACTATTTGTGGATGCGGGAACAGTTGTCATGACAGCTTTTATTTCTCCATACCGCGCCGACCGAGACCAAGCAAGAAATCTCATTTCAGATAATAGATTTGTTGAAGTATACGTAGAATGTCCACTTGATGTATGTGAAGAACGTGACCCCAAAGGTCTATACAAAAAAGCACGCACAGGGGAAATAAAAGAATTCACAGGAATCAGTGCACCCTATGAGGAACCTCGAAAACCGGAAGTTGTTGTCAACACATCCGAACTAACAATTATAGAATCAGCGCAAAATGTTATATCACATCTTGAGAAAGCGGGATTGGTCCCATCAGAATAATTAAGTTTGGAGTATTATGAAACTGATTCAATTTCACTTACCTAAATTAGGTAAGAGAGTGGGAATAGTCACCCGTGAACACCAAGTAATTGATGTTACAAGTCCAGAATCACCAAGTGTGTTAGAGGTATTGGAACTTGCATATAAGGAGAGGGTAACCCTCGGTGTACTTCTTGCTGATATTCAAGAAAAAGTTTCTACACCTCCACCAATGCGTTTCACTGCATTTCAAAGTGCTGAGACCGTTCAAGAAGAAGATGGATTAACATTAGAGAAATTGGATGTTACACCGTCTGAAAACATTCCACACCTTATGGTCCCAATTGATACACCAGAGGTATGGGGTTGTGGTGTAACTTACAAACGAAGCGCGGATATGCGCGATGACGACACACAACAAGATATTTATACACGGGTGTATCACGCTGATAGACCTGAAATATTTTTCAAAGGGACTTTATCCCGATGTGTAGGACCGAATGGACATATCGGCATACGAAGTGATTCAAAGTTAACAGCAACGGAACCAGAACTTGCTTATGTACTCGGTGCAGAAGGAGATATAATCGGATATACACTATGTAACGATGTGTCTGCATGGGATATTGAACGGGAAAACCCACTTTATCTTCCACAGTCCAAAGTGTTTTATGGCTGTTGTGCACTCGGACCAATGTTTATCACACCCTCAGAAGTTGATGATCCATATAATCTTGACATGAAATGCACCATCCTTCGTGAGGAGAAGGAAATCTATGTCGGTAATGTGAACACTTCACAGATTAATTGGAAGTTTGAACAACTTACCGAATTCCTTATGCGAGACAACCCTATTCCGTTTGGGACTGTTGTATCCACAGGAACGGGAATTATCGTTCCAAATGATTTACCACTTGAAGCAAACGATATTGTAAAGATAGAAGTGGAAGGTTTCGGTACTTTATCGAATCCTGTGAAACAACTGTAAGGAACGATATATATGCCAGACAATGATTCATATATCGGTAGACACAAAACGGAATTGGATACGCCAGCATTATTAATTGATCTGGATATTATGGATACAAATATCCAGAAAATGGCAGATTATATGACATCTGTCAACGCAGAGTTAAGACCTCATGTAAAAACACATAAATCACCTATAATAGCAAAAAAGCAAATAAAAGCAGGTGCAATTGGTGTAACTTGTGCAAAATTGGGTGAGGCAGAAGAAATCGTCAATGCAGGCATCTGTGATGTCCTTATTGCCAATCAGATTGTTGGAAAACACAAAATATCACGTCTCATCGATTTAGCAAAACATTCAGATATTATGGTTGCTGTGGATGATGCCAAAAACATTCAAGATATTTCTGAAGCTGCGGTTACAGATGGTGTAAATGTCAGAATCTTAGTGGAAGTCAATATCGGTATGAATCGATGTGGTGTTGAACCCGGTGAGGATGCTCTTACTTTAGCACAACAAGTCGTACAAAGTCCAAATCTGAAGTTTGCAGGTTTGATGGGATACGAGGGACATACGGTCGCTAATCCAAATCGTGAGGAACGTGAAAGTGCTACTAAAGGTGCAATGCAACGGTTGGTTGATACAAAAGACCATCTGAATAAACATGGGTTAGACGTTTCAATTATGAGCGGTGGCGGAACAGGTACTTATGATATTACAGGAAACATTCCCGAAATGACAGAGGTACAAGCCGGTTCTTATGTATTTATGGATTCTACATATAACAAAGTTGAAGGGGTAGGAGAGAAGTTTGATTGTTCGTTATCAGTATTAGCAACTGTTGTGAGTCGTCCAGAAAAAGAACGAATCATTGTTGATACTGGATTGAAAGTTCTTTCTAAGGAATTTGGAGTACCACAGCCTATTGGTTATACTGGGTTAGAAATGACAGGACTCTCTGAAGAACATGGAAAAATACAGGATTCAAATGAAAATACAGCTCTTTCTCCAGGAGATAAAATAGAAATTTTACCTACGCACTGTTGTACAACAGTTAATCTCCATGACAGATATTACGGTATCCGGAAGGAAATTGTGGAATCTGTGTGGAAAATTGCAGCAAGAGGGAGATCACAATAATGATTTCAACTACAACGAACTCTATTGAAGGTAGACAGATTGGTGAATATTTAGGTTTAGTTACGGGTGAAGCAATCATGGGTGCGAATATATTTCGTGATTTCCTCGCTGGTATAACTGATATGATTGGTGGACGATCTGATGCTTACGAAGGTAAACTTGCAGATGCCCGCGAAACAGCAATCAGAGAAATGGAGGAAATTGCACAACGTCGAGGTGCTGATGCTGTTGTCGGTATTGATATTGACTATGAAGTCCTTGGTTCCAGTAACGGTATGTTGATGGTAACTGCAACAGGAACAGCTGTAAAACTAAAGGTAAATTGAATTTCATACTTTTATCGCTCATCTACGTTGTTCCTTAATTCTACTATAGTTTGGACAGTTATATTATGATTTATGATGGGGACTCAAGGATTATCTATTATTTGCGAGTTTTCTTAAGGATCACAACTCGCAGAAAAGGATGTTTTATACATATCTGAACAGCCCCAGCGGGGCGGAATGTG
>JAJDWI010000155.1 GCA_022825665.1 Candidatus Poribacteria bacterium | reverse complement strand
CAGATTGTCTGAACTAGGATTTTCAGAATCACAAGATGGACAGGATTAGGAGTTGCTGAGTATATATCCCGTTGTCCAGGATGAGGGGCTACCTTGTGCAAAGGAATATTGGAATATAAATCTCTTATCCTGAAAATCCTGAAATCCTGAAAATCCTGGTTCAGACAACAAGCAATTCAGACAGGTAAGAATCACTAAATTGACGCTTATGGTGCGGTTTCCTAACCGCACCGAACGTTACAAGGAACTAAAATTACCCGATTAAATTCTTAATCTTCATGAGGGGCGGAATGTGTATAGTAACGTATACCTCACCAAACAAGAGCCCCAGCGGGGCGAAAGGTGTATGCTTATAACTTGTTTGAAGGTTAGACGCTTTCCACAACATCCTATATGAGTAATCTCAAAACTGTCCAAACTATAGTTAAACTAATGAAACGGATTTATATGTTAATGATGAGTTTCACTCACGGAATCTTCATAAAATATGTTAAACACCGATACCCTGAAATGCGTTATATTCATAACTAAAACACAACTACATTCTGATATTTTACCATTATTGAGACATACCAATGCTTTGCCGAACTATTCTATTATTGAGATATGCCCTAAAAATTAAGTCCTGCCAAAATTATGTAAAAGTGCATCCAAAAATGTGTATTGGTGAATCAATTAGTTTTTAACAAATAACAACAATAGAAAGGAGTTTCACCTATGCCAAAGCAAAAAATAGCAGCAAGTTACGAACAGTTCCATGTCATTGCACATGATTTGAACGAGACAGATGACTTAAAAGAAGAATGTAAAAAGCAATTGGGTGAGGGTGTTCGTCTCGCCGACTGGAACGACATTCTTACTTACGTTGAAGCGGGTGGTTCGTTGGATGATTTTATTCACGCACTCAATATCCCGCTTGAATATGTCAAACCAGAGGATATGGATCCGATACCCAATACCTCATTTCGGATTTCAATGAACGGTGAGCTACACTGGAGGGGTGATCGTCACTATTTCTTTGCCCGACATGATCACAAACTACGTGGTGATTTTTTAGCACACGACGATCTTGACAATTTCAGACTATCATTAGGTTCTTGGTTTGGTAAGGGTGGTTTTGCCCTCTGCTTTGGAGACCCCGAAAGCACGGTTGCACCTCCAGAACCAGAGATGAGAGAACCAGTGCAAACATCGGGCGGCTGAGGCTGTGGATGCTAATACAGTGGCGGTGCCATTGCTTAATTTTCATCACTTTTATTCAAAACATTACTAAAGTGCAAACTAATATAACCTAAGTCGCTACATAAGTGGCAACTTAGGTTATATTAGTTTATACAGTAATTATTTAGACTACTCCCACGGATCCAATACAACCTTACCACACTCTCCTGTCGCCTGCAATTCCCATGCTTTCTGAACTTCACTCATTGGGAATCTGTGTGTAATATATGTGTCTATTTTATCCGCAGATTCTTTAATCACCTTCATCAATTTGGGATAGAATCCAAGGTTGTAGTGCCAATTCCCACGTAGAACAAGCCCTTTCCGAATCATATCTCTACTCGCAGCAAGCGGAAATTCTCCGCCTTCACCAACAAAGGTAACTTGTCCTTTCCTTCGTGCTGCATCAACCATCAACCGATGTGCTGCAGATGCCCCAGAACAGTCAACTGCTTTGTCAATTCCAATGCCGCCTGTCAATTCACGTATTTGATCAAGAATATCTTCATCCTTTGGATTTAGGACAACTTCAGCACCTAACTTCTTCGCAAGTTCTGCCCGATACGGATGACTTTCAACGCCGATGACACGCGCTCCACGATAAGATGCATTGATGATACCACCTAATCCTACAGGTCCCAAGCCAGTGACCATCACTGTGTCCAGAGCATCGACTTCCATCTGTTCCATTGCACCGAACGTAGGACCAAGTCCACAACATGCCATACCACCATGAGCAAAACTCATATCATCAGGAATAGGGAATAGCAGATCTTCCATCTTGTGCATATACTGTGCATAAGTTGATCCAGCAACATCTTCACCCACCATCTCTCTGATGTTACGTCCGCCAGTACAATGTATATGTTCTCCTATACAGCACATATTACATTTTCCACAAGCGTTCTGTGGTTGCACAACAACGCGATCCCCGACTTTTACGCGTCCGGGTTGTGCCACTTCAACGACTTCACCCGCAGCTTCGTGCCCGAAACGGTCACCAGTACCACCTCCCATGAATCCCTTGTACTCTGTACACATTGGAACAGCACGGATTTTTACGACAACAACATCTCCTCCCGCTTTGGGATCAGGTTTATCGACTACGCCACCTTTACCATCACCAAACATTGCTGCAACTTTCATATATATATATTTTACACGACTCTTCTCCATCTAATATTGTTAGTATCCTTATTCGGAGATCAAGTCATCCTCCTTAAAAATGTGTATTCATACCATAGCAGAGACAAGATAATCAATCAAGAAATTTATCATTATCACTGTCCAATAATTTTCAAACAGAATTGTGTAACAACAGAATTTTCAATGCATCCATAATATAATTTATGATAAAATATACTATAGTTTGGACAGTTATATTATGATTTATGATGGGGACTCAAGGATTATCTATTATTTGCGAGTTTTCTTAAGGATCACAACTCGCAGAAAAGGATGTTTTATACATATCTGAACAGCCCCAGCGGGGCGGAATGTG
>JAJDWI010000121.1 GCA_022825665.1 Candidatus Poribacteria bacterium | reverse complement strand
TTGGTTCGTTTTGTAATTTGGGGTTATGCCAGTCTGGAACTGGGTTTATAGGGGTTTTTGGAAATTCTGAGTTTTTCATTTTTGGTTCGTTTTTTATTTGCTCGGTTATGGTCAGTTTTTGGTGGATGTTTTTTGGGTGACGGGTGGCAGTTTTTGTTGTGAATGTGAAGTATAAGCGGTTTTTGTGTTTCATAGTGGTAGTATTATAACAGGGGTTGGGAGGGGATGGAAGGGGTTCTGGGGATTGGAACAATATATATCCAATATGTTTCATGTCCATTTCAGATTTTTGGTTTCAGTTTTCAGAGACGCGAAGGCAGAAGGGATTGTCAGAATAGCGGATGGTACTCCTACAGAGGAGGAAGACGGGCGCGAAGAACGCGTAACCCATTGTTGAAGTTCTATTATTGATGATAGAGTCGCATCAAGTAAAAATAGCCATATTAAGTAACCTATATTAAATTATATCGTTACTAATTTGGTGTTGACATAATATGGCTTTTGTTATAATATAAAAAAATATAATTTAATATAATATTTGAGGAAAATATATGAATGAAAAAACTTCCATATTCGTATTCGTTTAAATTCACTGTTTATCTTTTTATTGTGATATTAGGTTTATCTAAAACATTTGCAGAACCCGTGAATATTCCTGATCCTGGTCTTCGTAGAGCATTAGAAGAAGCTTTCGGTAAGAGTTCTGGAGATATAATTACCGAAGAAGAAATGGGTGCTGATTCGTTCAAAATCTTTAGTGCAAGCGGAAGAAATATTAGCAATTTGAGTGGTCTCGAATATGCAACCAGTCTACAATATGTGTATCTTGAATCGAACTCAATTTCAGATATTTCTTCTTTATCTGATTTAACCGGTTTGGAACATCTGCACCTTGAACATAACCAGATATCGGACCTTTCAGCACTTTCCAACATCACTAACCTACAAAGTCTAAACATTTCATACAATAATCTTACAGGTTTGGGTGGTTTGCCAGACTTAAGTGCTACATACGCCCTATTTTTTCAGCATAACCAAATAACAAGTATACAGTCGTTGGTTGATCACACTGAATATACAGGGATTGGAAAAACTCACACTAAAGTTGTTGACTTAAATGGGAATCCATTAGATGAGGATTCAGTAAATGTACACATACCAAATCTGCTATTTGATAGATTTATAGACGTACAATTTACGTCTATATTTTTGAAGAAGGTTTCAGGTAATAACCAGACAACAACAACCAACACACAACTTGATCCGTTTGTCGTAGAGGTAAGCAATCATAAAGATCAGAAAGTTCCTGATATAGAAGTTAGGTTTATTCTTACCTCAGGGAGTGGCAATTTTGCTGATGGTTCTAACGATGGAAAATACGAAATCTTAAATACCAAAACTGATGGTGATGGTAGAGCATCAGGAACACTTACTACTGGATTAACAACAGGTAAGTATCGTATTGCTGTTGAAGTCAGAGAGTTTCGTTCTAATTCTCTTTTCGTAACGGGCATGAAACCTTTTACCGCAACTGTTAAAGAAGTAAATATATCTACAATATTAGATAAAATATCTCAACCCCAACCAGTAGATACAATTCAACACCAACAGCAGGAAACACCCTCACAAGAACAAGAGGAACAACCTTCACAGGAACAGCAGGAACAACCTTCGCAGGAACAGCAGGAACAACCTTCGCAACAGCAACAGGAACAAGGGGAACAACCTTCACAGGAACAGCAAGAACAGAGGGAACTATCTCCGCAGCAACAAGAAGAACAACCCTCGAACCAACAGGAGGAACAACCTTCGCAGGAACAGCAGGAACAGGAGGAAACCCAAGAGACATCTCAACAGGAATCATCAAATCAAAATACAGAGGAATTACCACAGCAACAGGAAAAACAAGAACCAGAACAACAGCAACAACAGCAACAAGAACAAGTCACACAAACGCAAGAGCCAGAACCACAAGAACCAAACCCACAGCAACAACAGGAACAAGAAACACAGACAGAGCCACAACCTGAATCAACTCCACAACAACAACCCGAACCTGAACCGCAGGTAGAACCAGACTATACCAAAATTCCTTTCGATTATAGAAAGGAAGGGGTTGGTAAAGTGGTGTTTAGTGAACTTATGCTTACTCATCTGGGAAAATATCCTCAATGGATTGAACTGTATAATACAACTGATAAGGACATTGATATCAATGGATGGAAAATTGTCGGCAGATTTTTGGAGGCTTTAGAAACAGTTCACATAATAGAAGCTCAGGTAATTTCAAAATCCTTTACTATAGAAAGTAAAGAAACTTGTCTTATTGTAAATTACTCCATTCCAAACTCCAGAGATAGAATTTCTAAAGGTTTAGCAGATAAAACTTACGATCTAAAAACTGCTTCTGAAAACCTATTGAATTATAAGGGTATAGTATTAGAATTACAAGATGCAGAAGGTAATCCCATTGATCGTGTTGGCAATCTTAACGCATCAGACGAAATTATCTGGGAAATACCTATACTTGTTCGAAATAGAAGAGTTTCTTTGATTCGAAGACTTAAATCTATTCGATCACAAGTATATAATTTTACTTTGGGTATGAAAGAATTCGGTTGGTTTCCTGCTGAGAAAGCAAAAAATATGTTTGGTACTAAGAATCAGTATTATTACGGAAGGTATACAGATATAGGATCTCCAGGTTTTAGAACTGAGGATGGAGAAACATTGCCTGTTACACTCTCTTCGTTTAGTCCAAAATTGCAAAAAAACGGAGATATCATCATAAATTGGATTACTGAATCAGAGATAGAGAATGCAGGATTTAATATTCTACGCAGTCAGACTAAGCTAGGTCCGTTTGTGAAGGTGAATGCTAAGCTCATCCAAGGTGCTGGCACCACAGGTGAACGTAGTTTCTATAAGTGGATAGACACAGCTGCTAAATCCAATGTTGCGTATTATTATCAGATAGAGGATGTATCATTTGCTGGTAAGCGTCAAACATTAACCACAGCACGTTTGAAAGGATTGCTCTCTGCCAAAAACAGATTAACTACACTGTTGGGACAAATGAAAGTAGAGATTAATATAGCAAATTTAACTAAACATTAGATATTACTATAGTTTGGACAGTTTTTGAGATTACTCATATAGGATATTGTGGAAAATGTCTAATCTTCAAACAAGTTATAAGCATACACCTTTCGCCCCGCTGGGGCTCTTGTTTGGTGAGGTATACGTTACTATACACATTCCGCCCCTCTGGGGCTGCTCTCTATTACTTCCGATATATGTTTTCAGTGAGTTACAATGACAGGAAAAACTGAATAAAAATGAAAAAACACCTGAAAACCCTATAAGTAAGGAACATAAATTGTCCAAACTATAGTAGAGATAATGTCTTAAATAAAGTGCATTGGCTATTTATAGTTGCAATTAGTTCCAAGTAATACCAATTCTAATAAATAAACCCACATTTTAGACTTTAATAACTCCAAATGTAAGAGGCGCAATAAATTGCGCGACTACGAACGCGTTTTTTGTTAATGTGAAGTTATTATTTGGAAATAGTATAAGTATGCGGGCGAGGGGACCTCACCCCTATGAGAATGTGAGAGGCGCGATGAGTTGAGCGACTACAAACGCGTTTTTTGTTAATGTGAAGTTGTTATTTAGAAATGGTATAAGAAGTGAAGACGGGCGAGGGGACCTCGCCCCTACGGAATGTCCGAGGCGTAATGAGTTGCGCGACTACAAACGCGTTTTCTCCGTATTTAAAAATGACGAACAATTTATATTTTAAAATGACTAAAGTTAAAATGCATATTTTGTACTATCTTAACGACTTGTGCTAGTTAACTATATGTTTTTGTTGTTATCACAAATATTGGTTTTAATTTATAAACATATCGTCCCTACGGGACTAAAGAGGGTTTATTACGACGTTTTTCTATAAACATATCGTCCCTACGGGACTAAAGAGGGTATCAACCAATGGGAACACTTAGAATCTTTCTGTATTTGTGAAATAACGATTTACATACGGTTATTTAGCACAACTCGTTATCTTAACAAATTATGATGAAGGGAGAATCTAAATGAGAATAATTGCACCAACCATGGTACTTATAATACTATTCTGTGTGGTCATTCTATCATTCGGGGATGGAGATAGGGAGGTAGCACAAGATCAGGAGATGGTCAAAGCTATAGGATATTGGATATACAACGATCTTGAAAAAGGTATTGCACAAGCAGAAAAAACAGGACAACCGATGCTCGTAGTCTTCCGCTGAGTCCCGTGAGTGTCCTGTCAGGACTTAGATGAACAGGTTGTTCGTCATGAAGAATCTATCAAGGATTTAATGGACCGGTTTGTAAGAGTACGTATTGTTCAAGGCAACGGTATTAACCTTTCGTTGTTTCAGTTCGATTACGATCTCACCTTTGCGGTGTTTTTCATGAATGCTGATAAGACAATCTACGGACGTTTTGGTACACGTACAGATTTTCGAAATGCTGGAAAAGATATATCAATTGCAGGATTTAAACTTGCCCTTGAATCTGCCCTTGAATTACACAAGGGGTATCCAGAAAACAAGGATATTTTGGCAGCCAAGACGGGACCTGAACCGTTAAAGAGAACACCAGAAGCCTTTCCTGCGTTATTACGTTATTCATCAGAAGTGAATTTTAATCAACGTATTGGTGGACAATGTATCCACTGCCACCAGATAGGAGAGGCACAACGAGAAATACATTGGTATGATCGGAAACCTGTACCTGATGAAGTCTTGTACCCATTTCCAATGCCTGATGTGTTAGGAATTAACTTTTCCCCGCAACATCGTGCAAAGATTAGCAAAGTTACACCGGGGTCATCAGCGGAGAAAGACGGTTTCAAACGTGCGGATGAAATCATCACTCTTGCAGGTCAACCAATAATCTCTATTGCTGATGTACAATGGGTGTTACACCGTTCACCAGAAAATACTGCGTTGCCGGCAAAAGTTAATCGGCATGGAGAGGAAATTAAACTGAACCTTACACTCAACTCCGGTTGGCGTAAAGGAAGTGACATCTCTTGGCGAACAACAACAGGTGAACTCCGTCTCGTAGCACTCGGTGGGATGACACTCAAAGACCTTTCTGAGACTGACCGTCAACATAATGGGATTGATGCATCAGAGATGGCACTGCAAGTTGAAAATATTAGTCACCGTGATCGGCGTGGAGGACAGACAAATGCCCAACGTGCAGGAATCCGACGTGGTGACATTATTATTGCTTTCGGTGAACGCACTGATCGACTTTCTGAAAGCGGAATTATCGGTTTTGTGTTACAGGAACAACCTCAAGCAAAGTCTTTACCAGTGAAATTATTGCGAAATGGAGAGCAGATTCAGGTAAACCTGTCTCTTGAATAGCAATATGTAGAATTATTGAACCAATTTAACAGTTCATCCATAGTTTCAATTGTGAGTAAACATCTATAAAGGAATATAATGTTGCGTCAAATTTTATCTATACTCTTTCTAATTTCAATAGCATGTATTTTAGCATACACGTTGGAAGTTATTAATTCAACTGAAGTTATTGCAGAAAAAGCAAGAAAAGAGATCGCCGACATATCTGAAAAACCGTCAATAGTAACATTAGCATCTACCATGAAAAGTTTTCGCAACTCACTAAGCGAAGAACTTCTTACCGATGCTTCCTTTCCACTTGGACATAAAGAATCATATTCATGGTCTAATTTACCACCATCTAATAACTATGATCGTGGAGGAATTGGTTTCAGTGAGTTATCTATTGATCAATTGACACTGTTTCATGAAGTTCTTAAAGTGTTCTTGAGTGATGAAGGTTACACTAAAATTTCACTTATCACTCAAAAATCCAAAAAGCCTATAAGTGAAATTAATCCTAACTTTTGGAATTCACGTCCATATTATATAGCATTATTTGGAAATCCGGAGACGGACGGTTCATGGGGATTCCAGTTGGATGGACATCATCTTGGACTAAACCTTTTAGTGCATGGGGATGAAGTCTCGATCGTTCCAACCCATTTGGGAACTTCACCAACGATCTTTGACGGTGAAATAGTGCTGGAAGGTGAAAGAGAAAATGCCTTAACATTACTCAATAGTCTTGATGCAGAACAAAGAGAAAAAACGATACAAACAGATGGTCGGCGTGGACTTAAAGTAGGTCCAGGTGGCACTACGGACCCGCACCTCAATTATGATTATTCTGATTTTGTGGGAATCGGTTTAAAAGCATCAGAGATGAACGATGAACAAAAAGAGAACCTACGCAAACTAATTAAATCCTATGTCTATAATCTTGAAACTGAGTTTGCAGATATATGGATGAAAGATATTGATGAAGGAATTAATGATACCTATTTTGTATGGATTGGGGGAATGACAGATAAGGATTCTATTTACTACCGTGTTTTTAACCCTGTTGTTTGGATTGAATTCAACGACGAAGGCAGGAGTGGTGGTAGACCAAATCATATCCATACGATTGTTCGTTCACCAAATGGTAATGATTATGGAATATTTGCCTTGAATCGTGTTCCAAATACACTCTGGGAACATTATTCTTTGGCAGATCATGACAAAGGTTACGAATGATTCTGATGGGTGCATTATATAATACATAGTTTATATTCTATAGGAGCGACTTCCCAGTCGCAACCGAGAGGTCGCTCCTACATGCGATACGTCATAATTATTTCAGAATCTCTATAAACACTTATATTTACTTATAGATGTTCTTTTTAAGGAGGACAAATGTTTGATAATGTCTTAAAAGAAGTTGAGGAACAGTGTCGTGCTGAACGTGTTCCGATGTTGGGACCACAAAAGGCGAAGCTGTTAGCAGGTTGTGTTGAAAAGGCGAAACCATCACTTATTGTAGAGTGTGGTACTGCCATCGGTTATTCTGGATTGTGGATATTGCGTGAACTGAAAAAGATTGGTGCAGGACGTTTAATAACAGTAGAAATAGAAGAGGATAACGCACAACGTGCACGTGCGAATTTTGAAAAGGCTGGTGTATCTGACCTTGTTGACTCTCGAATTGGCGATGCCTCAGAAGTCTTAAAAACGATTGAAGAACCTGTCGATTTTCTTTTTCTTGACAACAACAAGGATGGTTATTTCGCCTGTTATAAAGCAATTGAATCTCGGTTAACGGATCCAGCAACGATTGTCGCTGACAACGTCGGTAGAGCGGAGCAGATGGCAGATTATCTCGACCATGTCCGATCTAATTATGAATCAGAAACACACTGGTTTGAAAGTTGGCGACGAAGACGTGGCGGAGAGAATAATCCAGGACCACCGAGACGCGATGGTATGGAAGTTACAATTTACAAACGTTAATATAATTTAAAAATGAAAAGAAAAGAGGAATTAAGTGAAAAGATATTTTATTTTAGGTGTACAATTAAGTTTATTTTTTAGCATTTTTACATTTTTTATTTTTATTAATAACGTCAACGCCCAAGAATGGGAAAAGAAAGCAGATATGGTAAATCCGAGATTATTTTTTTCCGTTTCTGCTCTTGACGATGAGATATATGTTATTGGTGGGATGCTTGCAGACCCGATGGACAGTGTAGAGGCATACAACCCAAAAACTGATAGGTGGAGTCAGAAATCCAGTTTGCTATCTCCAAGAGCGGGAGTTGTTTCCTGTGAAGTAGATGGTAAGATTTACGCAATTGGAGGTTGGGATGGACAAAATCCTGCACTTGGTACAGTGGAAGTATATGACCCGAGTAAGGATACGTGGGTGAAAAAAGCTGATATGCCTACGCCACGTTCATTTTTCTCCGCAGTTGCTGTAGATGAAAAAATATACACATTCGGTGGCGTTGCGATGAATGTTGGTCCCGTGTTATCAACTGTTGAAGTCTATGACACAAGCACAGACAAATGGACAAAAAAAGCCGATATGCCAGACCCTCGTTCAGGAATGGCTACAGCAGAGTATAGGGATAAAATATACCTAATTGGCGGAGTCAGTGGTATAGTTGGTCCGTTTGTTAAAGAAGTACAGGAATATGATCCTAACACAGATACTTGGACAAAAAAAGCAAATATACCAACCCCCCGAACTGCCTTGGCAGTAGGTATTGCGAATTCAAAAATCTACGCTATTGGTGGTG
Organism: Candidatus Poribacteria bacterium; assembly: GCA_022825665.1. GTDB lineage: Bacteria > Poribacteria > WGA-4E > WGA-4E > WGA-3G > MSPOR6. The sequence continues at coordinate 9,204 of JAJDWI010000121.1, read as the reverse complement.
CACCTGTTGTGCAAGGTCCTGGAATGGCAACAGTTGAAATGTATAATCCGTTAACAGATACCTGGGAGGAAAGCACAGATATGCCAACTGCCCGTGTTTTCTTAGGAGCAGGAACAGCCAACGGAAAAATCTATGCTGTAGGTGGTGTTGTTGAAGGTCTTGGTCCCCAAATTCTTCCTACTGTTGAAGAATTTACTGCAGATAGTTTAAATGTAGCAGCATTGGATAAATATCGCACATTCTGGGGACACCTAAAAATTGAGAATTAGAGATATAGACATGCCATTACGCTAATAATCTCCATAGAATTCAATATCTTGTCTAATCAATTTATGGTCTTTTTGCACAAGGCACAATAATTGAATCCACCATACCGTGTATAATTTTCTTATTTGCTGGACAGACAGCTGCCTGTATACCACCAAGTTTCACTTTGTCACCCACAACAAAATAGTATGGACGGAGTAGTGGACGTGATGGCATTTCTTGTATTTCCTCAGAGTCAAAATCGTAATACTGCATACGGATACGATTCGCTGTATGAAATTCTTGAAGGACATGAGGTGTATTCTCAAAATTAGTTATTGCATTTTCAATAACTGCTTCCCACTCCTCTGTGGGTAGGTCATGCCCTATGGCTACACCGCGGCTGCCCCATGCAAGTTCAGAAAAACCTGATGGTTTGATTACTAATTCCCGTTGACGTTGTGTCATATTAGAAAGTTGTCGCCAGTCTGTTACAGGTTTATCTTCAATCTCTAAGTTCGGTATCACTGCATGTGGTGGAAGAGGACGTGGGTCAAGGATCCATGTATGTGGTATTACCTTCTGCAGAAATGGATAGGTTCTTTTGCCAAGTTGACGTTGCCAGAAAGACTGTAGAGATGGGTGATGAAAGAGGGCAAAATATAACTTCTCTTCTAAGTATGCCTTAGGTGGAGGTGTCAGGATGATGTTGCGTTTCTTTGCACTATAGAATATTAACTCTGCTTTAGGAATGTTCTGAAGATCAAACATTTCATAGAAACGGTATACGACATCAACATTCATTTTACCAGATTGGCATTCAACAAGTAAACCGTCCTCAGTAAAAATAACATCGTTCGGTTTTACTGCTGCAGTTCTAAGTCCAGCATCACAAAGTGCTTTAGCCAGCCAAATCATCTCAGGACGGTAGTCTTCAGATTCATCAGAAACGACAATCGCAAGTGTAGGATCATCTTTCTTTGCCAAGGCACGGATCATCTCAGCATAGGAATTTACCATGCCGTCTTTTCCACCGATGATGGAATACCCAAGCTTCGTATATAGTCTTGCTAAGCAACCTGTTGCACCGATGAATCCGGGAATAGAATCCAGTTCGGTGATTACACGTGTGTCTTCAGAAGTGGGTAAAATATCAGGACGAATTACAGAGGGGATATGGCTTTTGAAGCGATTCATTCGTCCCTGTTGAATGACAGTTTCAGGTTTGCCAATATCTAAATATTCTGCTATCCAAGGGGGTTGAATGCCTCGTACACTTTGCGAATAGAGTAAATTGCAGGCGCGGTAAAATTGTAATAAATGTGGACCCAGTTCTTCAAACCAACTTAGCTCTTTTTGTGAAATCCAGAAAGGTTCTGGTGAGATTCTCCATGACGTATTACAGTTAGGATGAACATCTCGTTTTTCTGCGGAAAACAATTTTTCTTTCGGAATTTCATCATTGATCAACAAACATATCTGTTTTGCATCCAAACTAACTCTCCCAAAGTATATACAATCTTGCTTTTTATATAATAACCTGCTTGACGAAATCTATTTTATCTTGAGCTGCGATTGTGTTTATTACATTTCGTGGTACTAAACTATCTACATTAATCAGTGTAAGTGCGAATTCTCCAATGACTGAACGTCCGACTGTCATATCTGCAATGTTGATGTCATGTTCTCCCAAAATAGTTCCTATTAGACCAATCATACCTGGTTGATCACGATTGTAAATAAGTAATATATATCCTTCTGGCGTTGCGTTAAGGTGTAGTTGGTTTATACGGACGATACGAATATCTTTCTTCCCAAATGTTGTCCCTGCAATGATTGTTTCACCTTTATCTGTAATTACAGTTACTGACATTAAGTTAGCAAAATCCGCCAAAGAATCGCTTTTTGTTTCAGTAACTGATATTCCACGCTGTTTGATGAGAAAGGGTGCGTTTACATAATTTACTTCTGTCAATACTGGAGATAAAACCCCTTTTTGGAGAGCGACAGTAATAGGTGTTACATCCTCTTTTTGAAAGAGTGTCCCGCTATAATGAATTTTGATTGCCGCAACTTGTCCTTCAACGATTTGTGCGTGAAAACTTCCGATTTTTTCTGCAAGTTCCAAATAGGGACCCAATATATCAAACACTCTCGGATCAATTTTGGGTTGATTAACAGCGTTAGCAACAGGTTTGTCGTTTAAGGCGTTGATGACTTGTTGTGCTACTTCAATAGCAACGTGTTCTTGTGCTTCTGTTGTTGATGCTCCTAAGTGTGGTAGTGCGAGTACGTTATCCAATTCAAGTAACGGATTTTCAATTGCAGGTTCATCTTCAAACACATCGAGTGCGGCACCAGCAATTTGTTTCTCCTTCAATGCGTGAAAAAGTGCTTTTTCGTCAATGATACCTCCACGCGCACAGTTTATCAAACGTCCAGATGGCTTCATTAGTTGGAATTCTGCTTCACCGATGCTGTGATAAGTATCGGCATTGAGGATGGTATGAATTGAGATGTAATCTGATTCGCGAAATAAGGTCTGTCGATCAACAAGTCGAACACCTAATTCATCGGCAGCATTGGCAGATATATGTGGGTCATACGCAATGAGTTGCATTCCAAAAGCATGCGCTCGCCGGGTAACTTCACGTCCAACTCGTCCGAGTCCGACTGTCCCGAATACTTTACCGTATAACTCTACACCGATAAAATCGCTACGTTGCCAAGTGCGGTTTTTGAGGGAAATACCAGCAGGCACTATGTTACGCGCGAGTGCTAATAACAGTGCGATGGTATGTTCTGCCGCAGCAATTGTATTACCAGTAGGCGTGTTGACGACCAAAATACCGTTTCGTGTTGCTGCTTCTACATCTATATTGTCTACACCAACTCCAGCGCGTCCAATAACCTTCAGCTGCTTTGCCGCATCAATGACATCCGCAGTTACCCTCGTTTCACTTCTAATCAATAGGGCATCATAGTTTCCAATACGTTCCAAAAGTTGCTCAGGTGACAACTCTAATTCGACATCAACCTTAAAATTACCGTTATTGATTAGAACATCTAATCCCTGCTGTGATAGCAAATCGCTAACCAGCACTTTGTCCATAATAGATTTACCTCCCACGGACTCATGAAGCATTCTAAATTGTAGCACCATTACCCGACCGTGTCAATTATATTTTATATTTTGAACTATCGTAATGGTTATAACTTTCTCATATATATAAAGTAAAAAATATCAAATTTGTACTTGACAATTTTTTAAAATATAAATATCATATTAGTAACCTAACTTAGTTGTTTCGTAAAGTAGGGTTTCCGTTCATGACCCCAAAAAATAAAACCATACGATTGTGGCCTCTATTGATCATTTTTGGTCTCACCATACTTGGAATCGGTATTGTGTGGGTTCGGGATGCTGGTCATCGTCAAGATAAAGTTGCACTCTCTGTATTGCTTCTGTTCTTTACGGTTGTTCTGGGAATAATGTGGTTGTTGGTGTTATCACGTCTGACCTGGAGAATAAAATTACTCGGTTTCAGTGTATTCCTTCTAATCATCGTTGCCTTTGTAACATTATTCCAATTTAATGGGTTCAGTGGTGACCTTGTCCCACAATTTAAACTCCGTTGGCGCGGAGAACCGCACAGCACTTTTGCTCAAATACAAAACTCATCACACAAGTCTCTGACAGATTATCCACAATTCCTCGGTCCTAACAGGAATGCTGTGGTAACAGGAATTCAGCTCGACACTGATTGGAAAAACAATCCACCAGAATTAATATGGCGACATCCCATCGGTGCTGGGTGGTCAAGTTATGCAGTTGTTGGTGATTCTGCAATTACACAGGAACAAGAAGATGAATGGGAAAAGGTTGTATGCTATGACCTACATACCGGTGAAGAAAAGTGGACGCACAAGGACAAAGCACGATATTATACCGCACTTGGTCAACTTGGACCGCGGGCAACACCAACTATTGATGGAGACCGTGTCTACACTGTCGGAGGAACTGGTATTCTAAATTGTTTACAGTTTAAAACTGGAGAACAGGTTTGGTCTACCAATATATTTGAAAAAAATAAGGCTTCTGCCCCGCCTTGGGGTGTAAGCGTTTCCCCTCTCGTTCTTGATGAACTTGTAATTGTGAGTGCAGGAGGTGCAGTAGCGTATGACAAAGTTACTGGTAATATCGCATGGACAGGACAAAGAATTCAAAGTGCATATAGTTCGCCTCTACTTGCTACCTTTGCAGGAATTGAACAGGTGCTTTTGTTTGATGATGGTCTTGTAACTTCACATGAACCAACATCTGGCGAACTCCTTTGGAAACAAAAATGGCCTTCTGCTACTGTGGAAATAGCCACACAGCCAACGCCGCTGCCTGGAGATAAATTATTCCTCTCATCTGCTTATGGCGTTGGGGCAAAATTATTTCATATTACCAGAAGTAACTCATCTGCGAATTTTAACGTTAATCTTTTATGGGAAAGTATCTACTTTAAAGCTAAATTTACCACCATCATATATTACGAAGGTTATATATATGGACTTGATGACGGTATTTTCGCATGTGTGAATCCTACAGATGGCTCACGGCAATGGAAGCGCGGTCGATATGGACATGGACAAACACTCCTAATATCTGATGTCTTGTTGGTCCTTACTGAATCTGGTGATATCGTCCTAATAGAACCAAACCCTGATGAACACAAAGAACTTGCACGGTATTCCGCGATAAATGGACAGACATGGAACAATCCAGCACTTGTAGGAAATTACCTACTTGTACGAAACAGTCGAGAAGCAGCTTGTTACCGGTTGCCGATTCAATAAACGGTTTTTGGTCAATAAGCGTCATTACATTATATCATAAGCATTTATATCCCACATTTTTCGTGGACATCATACATAATAAAGAGGAAGACAAATCGTGATAAATGTATATTTTAACAAAGTTATTGGAATATTGGTCTGCTGTGGATTCTGTGTCTTACTTGGTTTTAGCACAGAGATTCAGGCAGCACATGACCCAACAATTGATTCTCCACTTGAACAAACGATTGACGATGTTATAAAACAATTCCGACGTAAAGGCACATTGGCTTCAACAGAACGTACAAGTTTTGTCGTTTATGATCTTACAAGAGGAAAGAAACTGGTTTCAATTAATGAGAACCGTCAGATGATGGCTGCCTCATTAGTGAAAAATTTTGTGATGCTCGTATATTTTCATGAAGTAAAACAGGGTAGATTATATCATTCAAATCGAAATCGGGAACATTTGAAAAAAATGATTCGGTATAGTTCAAATACATCAACTAACTATTTTATGCGACTCATAGGTGGTCCCTACAAAGTCAACAGTAAACTTAGAGCAAATTATCCTGTTTTCAAGCATACAAAAATAATTGAATATATACCCGCAAACGGGAGGACCTACCGTAATCTAACCAGTGCCAAAGATCTGAATGAGTTTTATGTGCGTTTGTGGAAGAATAAACTTCCATACTCAGACAAAATGAAGTATTATTTTGAACTCCCGAATGGTGATTACATTTATAAAAAAACACGTATACCTTCATCTGCAAAAGTCCTCAATAAAACAGGAACTGTTTACGGATTGATAGGAGATAGCGGCATTATTGTCATGCGTGATCCAAAAGGGAACCATAGACCTTACGTCTTTACAGGTTTAATTGAAGATAAAACAAAAACGAATAGGTACAGACGCAAGATATCCTTTGGTGCATGGGTTGGTCAACGTGCCAATATTCTACGTCGTGTATCCGAAAGAGTTTACGATTACATCGACAACACCTACGGCGGCAGTTTCGTCCTTCGCTAATAAATAATAGAAGTCACTTATGACATCCATTGTAGACATCGGTAGACGAATTGAACTCGTCCCCATTGACCCTCATTTCAATGATATTACTATAGCACTTTACCGTCAAGAAATTGATACCCGTGCAGTCTTCCGAGTTCACACATACAGTCGTATAAAAGGTGCTACAAAACGAATAGAAGAAATTATCGGTTCTATGCAGACATTAGGTGGCTTGCAGCAGACATCTGATGGTTTGCTCTATTTTCCTTGTGGGGAAAAACATGAAGCAGCATGTCGACGAGTTTTTTTAGAAGCATGCAAACTCACATCGGACACCTCTGCTGAACCACGTCCCTTAAGTATCCTTGATAAAAAATCCAAGTTAACTATTTCTGTTGAATCTCTTGGAAACGGCACATACAAAGTAAAATCAAACGGAGAAGGTCGTAGTGCTGAACGACGTATTTCAGCGATTGCAGGTGGTTTGATGAAATTAGGGGAGTTAGAACCTACAGAAGAGAATTTGACCGATTCCGTCACATTCCCATGCGGACAGTCGCACGATGCACTTGTTGGACTCTTGTTGGTCCGCGCACCGAACGTCCGTGTAATTATTCGGGAAGAGGAAGCAGGGACTGCACGGGGTGTGCTTGCTGCACCAAGCCAACAAACTTGAGGTAATCACTGTGGATAATGATAAGCACGTTGTCAAACCGATGTCTGGACGTGAACGTGTTCTCGCTGCCCTACGTAATGAACCAACCGACCGTACTCCTGTTTGTAACCCTACTTCTGTTGCTACCGTTGAATTGATGGATCTGGTTGATGCACCATTCCCACAAGCAAATCGCGAACCTGAACTGATGGCAAGACTTGCTGCCACTGGATATACCGAACTCGGTTTTGACACCATCATGCCTGTCTTCACAATTATCCAAGAATCCAGTGCCCTCGGATGCAAAATACAGTGGGAACAAAAAGATAATTGGCCCACGGTAAAAATGCGTGAACCGATTTGGGAAGATGTTGGCGATATTAGCATCCCAAGCGATTTCTTGACCCATCCGGATACACAATGTGTGCTGGAAGCAATAAAAATATTAAAGAAAGAGTACGGTGATGAGGTGGCAGTTATAGGTAAGACGATGGGACCATGGTCCCTCGGTTACCACTGCTTCGGTGTTGAACCTTTTCTACTACTGTCCCTTGACGACCCAGGTAAAACAAAACTCGCATTGGATCGTATGAAAGAAGCCACAGTGCAATTCGGTATTGCACAGATAGAAGCAGGCGCAGATGCACTCACACTCCCAGACCACGCTACTGGCGACCTTGTTAGTGGTGAATATTACAAACGATACCTACGTGACTTGCACATAGAATTTGTAGAACGTATTCCGATTCCTCTCATTCTACATATCTGTGGACGCACTGTTGATCGGATGGAGTACATTGCACAAACAGGTATGGCAGCCTTCCATTACGACTCAAAGAACGAACCGAAAGAATCTATGGATATAGTGCAAAAACGGATTGCTCTGGTCGGCAACATAAACAATCCTGAAACACTTTTTGCAAAGGATCCAGAAGATGTTCACGCAGAGGTGGTAAAGAACCTTGAAGCGGGTGTGCCTCTGATTGGTCCAGAATGTGCTATTCCTCTCCAAACCACGATTGAAAATCTACAGACTATTCCTCATGCAGTTCAAGATTGGCACAACTCACAGATTTAACTCACAGTCTGTTCCACCTCATCAAGACATATCCAAATATTAAATTGCAAGTTCAGACAACTTTACAGTCCGTCCGTCATCTTCTGCAGATTTGTCAGCAGCAAACACAACGCGATGCGTTTCAAATGCTGTATCAAAGTCTGTCAACGGCATAGGTTCATTTCTTCCAATGCTATCAACAAACGCTTGGAACTGCGGTTCATAAGGATGATCGCTCACATCACCAGAGTCTATCAATGAGGTCTCCAGCGTACTCCACTTACTTTTATCCATCCCCTTAAGTTTCGCCGAGTAAATACGATTGTCCAGTAAACTTCCGTCACTACCGACAAGATGGATGTGGAAATAATACGGCTGTAAGCAGTCAACACAAGACGTGACTTTACCGATTTTACCGCCACCCTCAAACTTGAGTAGACTGACACTTGTTGTTTTGTATTCATAAGGTTGAAATGCTTCACCTATAGACTGCGTGTGATAACTGGTCACCTCTTCCACATTACCATCCATAAAAAAGAGTAGGGCATCAAGTGCATGACATCCTGCAGTGAGTAGGGTGCTACCACCAAAGTCTTTTTTGATGTTCCATTCATATTGACCATACCAAGGTCCAATCCCATGATAGTAATCCACCTCTGCATAGTGCAGTTCACCGAGCAAACCGTTATCAATAACTGAGCGAATCATTGTGAAATGTGCGCTATACCGACATTCAAAACAGACACAGACATTTACACCAGTGGATTTCACTGCTTCCCGAATTGCCAATGCATCCTCATAAGTAAGACAGATCGGTTTTTCAATGATAAGATGTTTGCCTGCATTTGCGGCAGCGATTGCCTGTTCCGCATGAAAAGGGTGCGGGGTACAAATATCTATGATGTGGATATCTGGATCAGCAAGCATTTCATCATAATCAGTATAGGCTTTTAAGGGAGTGCCGTAGGTCTCAGCCAAAACGGCTTCATCATGGTCTCGCCTGGAACAGATAGCGGTGACATCAGCACCTGCAACCGCTTTGAATGCTTCAATATGTGCCCCAGCGACCCAACCCAATCCAACAATTCCAACGTTTAGGTTACCCATTTAATATTACTCCTTATTTACTTTCTATAGTTTGAGATATTTTACCACATTTGGTGAAATTGTAAGATGAAAAAAATTGTTGATTAACTTTGCAGAATCTTTATATCATATCTATGATATGGGTGAGTTTGAATGCACTTACTATATGCCAAAAATATTTCAGGGTTATTTAGTTTTCGGTATTTTGGTTGTTTTTTATCACAAGCGTTAATAGTTTTGGATATGCAGATATAGCGTGATTTTTCGCGCTATATCTGCTATATTTCACCTTAAAAAATCACACCATTTGAGGTGAAAAAT
>JAJDWI010000153.1 GCA_022825665.1 Candidatus Poribacteria bacterium | reverse complement strand
GCAGTTGCTGCAACGGTAAACTTAGCTTAAACCTAAGTGAGTCTCCTATAAGGAGATAAAAGATGCCCACATCTTCAAAATACGCAAGGCGTGAGAAGATGACCTAAGGAACCCCAATCCTTTAGGTTTGGGAGCCGTCAGTCTAAGACTCAGTTTCCTCTAATGCCTTAATACCAGGCCAATCCCGCCACATATCTTCATTTGGTGGTTCCTCTTGAGTTTCCGACAATTCTGTTTTTCTGAAATCGTATAAAACAGCCTGCCGAATCTGACGAGAGTAGTTGTGCCCCGCTGCATGTCCAATACGGTGATGCCAAAAGACAATATCACCTGCATTGCCATGACAATCAACACCAGATTCTCTACTGATACGTTCCCTGTCAACATCGTATTGTGGGGTTGGTTCATTCTTATATTGCGATTTGTAATCGTAATAAAAGACTTTGTGGCTTCCGGGCCAAACAGTAAAACCTCCTCCTTCTGGTGGCACATCGTCAATATAACCTACAGCACCAAGGTGAAACGGATGTGCGTCTACATGACAACCGATTGACTTTTTCGGTACATCACCGTAAGGAAGGGTGCAATAAATACCACGCACGCGTGCAGGTTCAACTAAATTACCTTTACCCAAGAATTGCTCTGCCATGTGCCAAACATTTGGATCGGTGGCAAGTAACCTAACCATCCATTCTTCTCCACCGGGTTCGCGATAGTTCCAACGGAATCCTTTTCTCCTATTGGAATTATCTTCATTTTCCTCTTCTTGTTTGAAAGGACCAACCCAAGTATCTGGATCCTCACGTAGTCTACCCTCAGGTGCGCCTTCCCACAACTTTGCTCGCGCACGTTCCATAAGTTCAGGGTTTAGCACATTGCGTTTTATCAAATAGCCATTTTCTTTAAAGAATAGAATATCATCTTGTGTAAGCTCAACCATAGTCGCCTCCTTACCCGAAATTTTAACAACTTATGATACAAAATGCAAATGATTTTAAAATCATACCAAACAAAACTGAGAACTGTTACAGACATAATACGACAATATATTCGTATCCGAACACCACTATTAATATTTCGCTATATTGAAAATCACTACTATATGTGGTATAATACTTTTATGAAAGATTACATCCTCTTAATATTCAACGTGTTTTTAACAGTACTTGGTCAAATTTTGTTAAAACAGGGAGTCACCTACGTTGGACGTATTGACAGTTTTCGTGAACTTTTATCAAAATTCTGGCAATTAATACTGAATCCTTATGTCATTGGTGGAGTGTCAATTTACGGATTTACAACTTTTGTCTGGCTCGTTATCCTTTCTCGTATCAAACTAAGTATTGCGTATCCGATGTTGAGTCTGGGATATGTAATAGCAATACCTTTTTCTTGGCTTTTCTTTAAAGAATCCATTCCCAAAGTACGTATTATCGGTGCCATAATTATCTGTATCGGTGTATATCTTGTTGCCCAAGGAGAAACTTAGCAGTATGCGTAGAAATAACACCGATCTTTACTCAGATAATTCCATATATACTAATAGAGACCCGTCAACTTACATATCCCGTTCTTATACTGCGATGATTTTGTCGGCAATTATTCCCGGACTTGGTCAAATATATTTACATCATGTTGTAAAAGGGTGTTTTATCTTTTTCATTTTTGTTTCGGCTGTTGTCCTCTTATATATGAACTCATATCCAGTAAAAGAATTGAGCGATCTGTTTCAATTTCAACTCAGAGAAACTAATAATACCTCCTTAAACACTGATAGCGAACACGATAATTCTATTCAATTATGGACGTATGAAAATGGTAAAACTTTGATGTTCCGTCCATCTTGGATACTAAAGATTACTGCTTTTTTACAAGGATTAATATGCTGGATTTATGCCGTATTTGATGGATGGCGTGGTAGACCTGAATATTCTATCGCAATATCTGAAAATGACTGAGGCAGTGTATTATTTTTGACTATCACCATATCTATATTGAACATGTTAGAATGGCTCAAAATGTTAAGAGCAAAACACAATTTACTTATATTAATTCTTTGTACTTTATTTTTTTCACTTCTCACAGGATGCCAAATAAACTCGTCAAATAAGATTGAGAAACTACTGGATGAAGGAATACCACAAGAGGCGGTAGAAAAACTGGAGATTATTATTGAAAAAGATCCCAATAACGCTAATGCACGAATGTTGCTTGGAAAAGGATATAATGAATTGGGACGGTACAATGAGGCGGTTCTACAGTTTCAGAAGGCATCACAACTATATGCATCACAACCAAAGAACCTTATTAGTGCAAGACTTGAATTAGCAAACACATATCTGATATATGGTGACAGAGATTCAGCATACCAAATACTCAATATTGTCCAAAAAACCACATCAGACCCCATAGTAATTAAAAGAATAATTGAACTTGTTGGAGATAGTTACACCTCTAAACAACTAACAACTGGAGATTCTGATAACTATTCACCTACCTTTTCACCAGCCGGTTCTCAAATTGCTTTCGCATCATTTCGTCTTGATAATGGTGAAATCTATATAATGGATTTAAATGGACGCATTCATCGTCGGGTAACCTACTCAACCGATTTTAATGACAATTCTCCTGCATTCCTGAAAACTCCAAATTATATATTCTATAGTAGTGAACCAAAATCAACGCGTGAAATCAAACTCGTTATTCAGAGTAGTGGCTCAACCCCAATATATGCAGGTTTTAACATCACGCACATCCATAGCAAGATTACACATGCAGTATTACCGATTAGTTTCGGTGCTCGCGTGCCAAGCGCATCACCATCTGGTAATATGGTAGTTTACGAATCCAATACTGATGGAAACTTGGAATTGTATCTAATTGATTTGAGGAATCTTGACTTTGCGGAATATACGACAGAGAACATCAAACCTCAACGTATTACTCATAATGAAACTGATGAAGGAAGTCCTGCATTCTTTCCAAATGAAGAAACTATTATATTTGTTTCTTCAAGAAATGATCTGAACCAGTTATACACAATTGATATTGATGGAAAAAACGAAAAACATTTCAATCCAAACCGTTTTGATTGTTATTCCCCATCTGTTTCACCTGATGGAAAGAAAATCGTCTATATGTCCGCAAGATATGGAGATTGGGAGATATATCTCATAGATTCCGATGGAAAAAATGAACGTCAAATAACAAGTGATATAGGTAGGTCAATTCAACCTACATTTTCTCCTGATGGGCGTTACATAGCATTTGTGTCAGATAGAAGTGATAATTTTCATGTATACCTAATGGACTTGAATACACCTACAACCCGTGAAGATTTAGTGAAACGGTTGAATCCTTAGGTTGATACTATCATCTAATAATGATTTAACATATCTATGGAGAATAGAAATATGTATCGCGTAATCAAACCAGAAGGTTTCGGGAATATACAACTTGAAGAAGTACCGATTCCCGATGTCAATGCAAATCAGATTCGAGTGAAAACAGATACTACCTTGATTAGTCGTGGCTCAGAACTATTTAGACGGTACATTATGGAAGAAGCGGTTTCTCCTGCAATCATGGGATACTCACTCACAGGAATTGTAGATAAAGTTGGAAGTGAGATTACGGACTTTCAAGTTGGTGATCGTGTAATGTCTGTAGCACCGCATGCAGAATATATCGTGACTGATATTAACCCTACAGATGGTCGCACAGTTTCTCTTCATACAGATATCGGTTTTGAGGAAGGTACATTTCTTCCTTTAGCTACAAGTGCAGTTGCTTGGTCAGATTCTTCAGGTGTTCAGGAGGGTGACACAGTCGTTATTTTAGGTCAAGGTTTAGTTGGTAGTCTGATGATGCAGGTTATCCGCGGGTATTCACCAGAACGAATTATTACCGTTGATGCACTACCCCTACGATGCCAACTATCTCTTCAACTTGGTGCTGATGTGGTAATCAACGCTGAAGATGAAGATCCTATCCAAGCAGTTCGCCAACTGACAGGTGGTAAAGGTGCAGACCTTGTAATTGATTGTGTCGGTGGACATGCGGGTGTAAAATCCTTTGAGCAAGCACAAGACATGGTAAGACAACACGGTATAATACAACTCATTGCACTCTATCAGCAAAAGCCACTTCCTTTACATTCCTCTAAAATGATGAATAAGAGGCTTGTTGCAGGTATTCTTACAGAGGAGTCTCGTGCTAATCTTGCCGTGCGTGCATTACAAAAGATACAGAACGGTGAAATCCGTGCATCTGACATGATAACGCACCGTTTTAACTATACTGATGCCAAAGCTGCATTTGATTTATTATGGAATTCACCAGAGGAAACACTTGGTGTATTGATCAAGTGGCAAGATAGTTAGTCAATATGAGAATGACAGAATCCCAAGCGGAAATTATATTTGAAACAAAACTACGCGGATTTGAATTGACTTTTACCACAACATGGGGACTATTTTCACCGAAAGCCGTTGATGCTGGCACACATTTGTTGATTGATTACTTAGTAATTGATGATGGGTCTATATGTCTTGATCTTGGATGTGGATATGGTGCAATTGGAATTACTATGGCAAAATGTTCACCTACCGCAAATGTCTATATGGTAGATAAAGATTTTGTAGCAGTAGAATATGCACGTAAGAACGTTATCCAGAATAATCTCAACAATTGTCAGGTTCTCCTAAGTAATGGATTTAGCCATCTTAACGATCTTCAGTTTGATGTGATCGTATCTAATCTGCCAGCCAATGTTGGTAAGGAGTTACTCCAAATCTTTTTCTCACATGCCAAAAAACATCTTAGACACAACGGGAAAATCTATGTCGTCACAATTTCAGGATTACGTGAGTTTATCAAAAGGAATTTTATGGAAATATTTGGTAACTATCAAAAGATAAAACAGAGAAATACACACACCGTCGCAATGGCAACGTTAATATAATATCACTATGACATTAAAGGGATATAAATCATGAAATTTATATACAGTTTGAGTTTAACTCCGTTATTATTATTGATGGTTTTTTTACAAATCTGTAATGCAGAGGAAATAGGACGAGTGGAAAATGAGATGAGTTCTACAAATCCACAAGAACATTGGTATAATCTGACTTTGATGGGAATGAAAATTGGACACGTACATTTATACATCGAAAAAACCGAGTATGAAGGCGAGGAAATGATACGAACCAAAACAGATACCATCATGCAATTTAAGGGTTTAGGTAAAGATATAATTGTAGAGACAAACCGTGTTGAATATTCTGATCTTGATTTTATGCCGCGTTACTTTTTTTCATCCTCAAATGAATCAGGTCAAAAAAACGTTGAGGGAAAAATAAAAAATGGTGTTGCGTCTATCATTACAACATTAAACGGACAGAAGACAGAATCAGAGGTTGAACTTCCACCGAATACAACTACAGATACTGTTGCTGTGAATAAACTTATATCAAATAATCTTCTGAAAATTGGTGAAAGAGTCAACTATTATACTTTCAACTTTGATATGCTTAAACCTATAAAATCTGAACTAAGTGTCGTGGATGAGGATGATATTACATATAATACTCAAAAGAAACATGTCTATATCTTAGAACAAAATATGGACGTATTAGGTGGAATAAATACACGTTTATGGGTTGACAGTGATGGTGTAACATACAAATCTGAAACAAGTATGATGGGTCAGTTTTTAACATTAGCTAAAACTGATAGAAAATCTGCTCTTGGTGAAGTAGAAGAAGTTGATATTACATTGAACACTCGTATTATTCCGACTGGGAAAACACCTAAAACAGGGGCATCTCGTCTTGTGGCGAAAGTTCAACTATCAAAGGGAAACCTTGTTGATACTATTATGACGAACAATATACAGAATATTACGTTGGAATCCAAACAAACAGGGACACTGACAATTGTCAAGCCACATGTTGAAGATATAGATTGTCTTGTATTGCCAATACGGCATCCAGAGAATCAGAAATATCTGTCCTCAACAGCATTTGTTGAGACAGACAATCAAGCCATTCGGGATAAAGCAGAAGAAATAATTGATGGTGAAGATAATTCATGGCGTGCTGCGAAAAAGTTATGCAAATGGGTGTATAGATCTATCAAAGAAAAAGGATTAAGTGGTGGCTATAGTTCATCCCTAACAACGCTTCAAACACTTACTGGTGACTGTACAGAACATACTGTCTTACTGATTGCATTGGCGCGTTCTGTCGGTATACCTGCAAGAATCTGTTCAGGACTTGTCTTTTCAAAAAATGCATTTTATTATCATTTTTGGGCAGAGGTGTTTGTCGGGAAATGGGTACAAATGGATCCGTCTTTTGGACAAGTTATTGCAGATGCAAATCATATTCAACTACAGGGAAGAATACTTGAATCGGCAACGATGGTTGAATTTACTGAAGGTGTTTTTCGAACCCTCAATCAACTTGATATTGATGTTATAGAGTGAGGTATTATTATAACAGTAGTTCAGTAGTTGTTGCTGATCATTGTTAATATCCTATGTTGGGATATGTATATGAATCTTATAGTGAAACCTAAAAATATATGCACACTCCCGGTAGATGCGGTTTCCTAACCGCATCTATGAGATTGAGCAAACACCAGTTCGGTTAGGAAACCGAACCTACCGTAGTGTGTAAATAATTATGGATTCTACTATAAAATGTTATCACCGTATTAGATGAGAATGAAACTGGAGCGTTTAACTATTGGCTTTTCTCAATCCACTGTTTCTCTTTGGCTTATTGGCAGCCACAATTCCACTCATCATTCATTTGTGGAGCCGTCGACAAGCGGTCACTGTAGACTTCAGCAGTCTGATGTTTTTGGTGGCAGCACATCGCCAAAATGTACGTAGAGTCCAACTCAAACAACTCCTAATTTTACTCCTTCGGATGCTAATCGTAGCACTCATTGCACTCGCATTAGCCCGTCCATTCCTTACTCTTGGACTTCCACTTGCAGCTGTTCGTGCTAAGACAGACGTTGTAATAGTATTAGACAATTCATACAGCATGCAATATAAGGATGTAGACGGTATCTGGTTTGAAAAAGCAAAAACCTTGGCTATTGATGTAATCAGATCTTTACGTCATGGAGATTCAGCGTCGCTGATTTTGATGTCGGACATTCCACATCCAGTGTTTCGACAACTTACTCCAGACATAGAAAGTGTTATAGCAGCAATTGAACAAGCAGAGGTATCCTATCGCGCGACTAATATCCAATCAAGCGTTGAACTTGCACATGATATACTTTCTGATTCAACACAACAGAATAAAGAAATTTATATCATCTCTGATTTTGCCCAGAATGGTTGGGAGGATTGGGGAATAGTTCCCAATCGGTCTGGTGCAAGAATAGTATTACTTCCCGTCACTCAAGGGAATCCACATAATACAAATATTGAAGAAATACGACCCTCTCATCAACTAATCGGTGTGGATTTACCATTTCATATAAACACAAAACTAAATAATCATTCTGATACACCCATTTCACAACTAACACTTTCATTTTATGTAGGTGAAAAGAAAAAGAAAACACAGACATTCTCTGCGACAGCAGATGAATCAGTTATGACATCCCTCACACACACATTTACTGGTCCGGGTACGTATACAGGCTACTTTGAGCTGACTGATGACAGGTTGAATGCAGATAATCGTAGATATTTCGCACTTGAAGCACTTGGAGAAATTCGGGTGCTCTGTGTTAGCAATCAGACTGAATATCTAACATTAGCACTGAATCCGAATGTAAATAAACAGACTGTGAATGTGTCTCTTAAGCCTTCAATGATTCAACCAACAGCGTGTACGCCCACAGAATTTGAAACATATCCACTTGAAAGTGTAGATATAATCCTTCTTGCTGATGTGTCAGTTCTATCTACAAAGGCTATTGAACAGTTACGTGAATCAATCCGTCAAGGAAAGGGCATTATTGTTTTCACATCAGACAATTACAATCTATCGTGGTTACCTGCTCAATTCGGTCAACCTATTACTTGGCAGATACCTCAACAGGTCAGTAAATATAATCAGACGCATCCAATCTTTGAGATCTTTCCCGACAATATTTTGTCTGGTCAATACGGACCTCGTTTCTTTCAAAGCATGACGGTAAGTCCTACTTCTGATGCGTCTGTTATAGCGAGATTCGGTGATGAAACCCCGTTCCTTATAGAACGTAGTGAAGGAAAAAGTCATATATTACTCTTTAACTGTAAACTTCAGCAACAACCAAATAGTAACGAATTGCTCGTTAATCCATATTTCTTACCACTTATCCAACATAGTATATTATATGTGATGCACAAAGATACAAAGAAAAATATAACAGTTGGAGATACTTATGTAGCAAGTTATCCACAGAATTCTGGTGGACGTGCTTGGATTAAACGGGTTGATTCTACAGATGATGAAGATATTTCAGTTGTTCCAATCAGTGAAAATGGTACGGTTCGGTATGAATTAACTGAACTACCGGGTATATATCAGATTGATGTCAAAGCACAAGATAAGTTATACCGAGATTTCTTTGCGGTCAACACCCCCGCAGTTGAAGCAGATTTGACTTCTATTTCTTTACAGTTGGCATCTGAACGGGTTGATGCACAGGCTGGAAAAACTTCAGAGACAGGTGAGTTGGATACTGAAGAGTTAGATATAAAAAGACATGGAAGAGAGATTTGGGGTGAATTGCTAATCTTTGCTGTTTGTCTGTTGTTACTTGAAGGTTTTCTGTCAAACCGTGCCAGTAAATCAACATCAGGTGAAGGCAAATGAGAAATGTGAACGTATACTCTCCATCTCATTTTGGCAAGACGATGATCTTGTGTACTAAAGTTGTTGTTTGCGTAAATATCCACATTATTTTATTATGTCTATTTAGTTTATTCACAAACCAATCGGTTTCTGCGAATGATGGACGTACAGTCAAGAGTATAGTCATCAGAGAAATAGATACTTTTTCTATACCCGAAGAAATAGCAATTCGTAGTTTGATGGTAACAGAAATTGGGGAAATGTTCGATGAAACTCAATTTGAGAAAGACCTTGCAACCATTGTTCGTTATTATAAAAATAAAGGTTATATTTATGCCCGTATTGATAGTATGGAAGACACTGTTAAACTTGTTGGTGATGAAATTCATATCGGTATAATAATTGATAAGGGTGTTATCGGTGAAATCACATTAGAGGGAAACCCAAAAACCAACGATAAGGTAATACTGCAAGAACTTCTTTTTAAGACGGGGAGTTTTTATACTAAGGACGATGTCGAAGAGAGCGAGAGAATACTTCATGAAAAGGCATACATCAGTGCAGCGAATATAGAATCTCAATGGGATGCAGAGTTGGAATATGTAAAAATACATGTTACAGTCGCGGAGGATTGGTCAATAACAGGTGCATTTGATCCATCTTTAGGAAGTGAAAGTTCAACATTTCTTTTAAAGATTCAGGAAACTAATTTAAATGGATCTGGACATGGAACGCAATTACAGTATGAACGGAAAAGTGAAACAGGTGAACAAACGCGTAGTTTTTTAAAATTACGGTATCAGATGCCCCGTCTATTCAAATCATACTGGAATTTTGATGGTGAATATATACAGAAACGTGAAGGTGACTCATGGATAGTTCAATTAGAACGTCCTCAATATTCTTTAAAAAGCCGTTGGAGTACAAAGTTTAGTCTATTGGAAGGCGTTGATGAGGTGCGTTGGTACGATGCAGGAGAGAGAACGGCAATTTTACATAGAAATTATCAAAATAGTTATGGTGAAGTAATGCGATATTTTGGTGAAAGACATCAACAGGTATACACCGGACTATGGATGAGTTCCCTTTTTACAAAACATGAAACAATTGAATTGTCGGATGATTCCAGGGCGAAGCCGTTAGATCGGAATATCAAAAGAGTTGGTATTACAGTAGGGAGAAAAAGGGTGTACCACCGTCAAACGCGTTTTCTCAAAGAGATGGGTCCCACTGAATATTTCAATACTGGTGCTGATTACAGTGCCTCCATAGGCTATGCGTCTCCTTGGTACGGATCGGAACGGTCAGAATCAATTGGTGGAATCTCTGTCAGGTCAGGCTGGACAATAGGAAACCGGTTCCTAAGTGAGACATTTCTTGGTGTAAGGTCTATATTCACGAATCAGTTTGAACGTTCTATCCTACAGGCAAAGAGCACGCTCTTTTTTAGAGATACTTTTAAATCAGGGGACGATATCTATACGGTAGCAAAAGGTTTTCGGAAAAACGGACTTTTTGAATTTCACCATACATTTGTTGTGCAATTTAAAACAGAGATGCAGTTCGGTTTGAGTGGTGAAAGTCAGGTCATACTTGGTTCATACAGTGGCTTACGTGGTTACAATTACCGTCAATTTAGCGGTGAAAAAATGATGTTGTTAAGACTTGAATCACGTACTGTTTTTGGTGGAGCAGTTTTTGAGAAAATTGACGATGCAATTGCCGCAATAGCTACATTCTGTGCTAAGCCATTTGTAGATAATCCAATTCGACTCGGACTTGTGTTGGGAACTACTATCTTTGCTGATACAGGATATATCTGGAACGGACAACATACTTTTGATATTAGAGACCCAAAACGAAGTGTCGGGATTGAATTACGTGGTGGTTTTTCAAGAGTTAGCAATACTGGGATTTTTCGTATTGAACTTGCATTTCCACTTGATCCACCATTTTCTCCATCAATCAAACCGAAGATTGAATACGGATTCCTTCGAGCATTTTAAGTGTTAATCTGTAGGTCAAACTTACAGATTATACTATTGTAGATATTTCCACATCACTTTCCAACAGTATAATAGAAACACAAGCACTCCTACCGGATTCGGAACAATACAGTTATGGATAAACCATCACATCCGTTAACTGAGAACATAACATTTCGTGCAATTGTTCTGGGTTTGTTATCGCTTCCACTCAATATCTATCTTGTTGTTCAGACAGAAACGGTATGGACAACACAATACCCCACTACGATGGCGATATTATTCAACGCCGTCTTCACGCTTTTCTTAGTTGCTATCTGTAACATATTTCTAACACGATTTTTTCCGAGATGGAAACTTACACAGGCTGAAATGCTGACGGTATACCTTATGGTCACCTTGGCATGTGTTGTGTGTGGACATGACCTGTTACAAGCAACGATGTGCATTCTTGGACACGCAAGTTGGTTTGCTACACCGGAAAACGAATGGCAATCCCTTTTCTTCAGATATATACCAGATTGGATTGCTGTGATGGATAAACGTGCATTAACAGGTTATTATGAAGGCACATCAAACCTATTTGAACTTGATCATATTCGTGCATGGATTACACCTGTCCTATTCTGGTTGCTTTTTTTCTCGGCACTTGCATTTTCTATGATGATGCTCAGTGCGATCCTACGTAAACAGTGGATTGAACACGAAAAACTAAGTTATCCTATAATACTACTCCCATTTGAAATGACGAAGGGAACTTCATTCTATCGAAACAATCTTCTTTGGATTGGATTTGGTATAGGTTTTGGACTTGATTTGATAAATGGGTTGAATTTCATTTATCCCAATATTCCTGCCATTCCAATACGACATGATATAGGGGGAATGTTCACTGAAAAACCCTTTAACGCAATTGGGTCAACTCCTATCCACCTAAACCCTTATGCCATCGGTATCGGTTTTCTAATGCCCTTGGATTTGTCATTATCCTGTTGGTTATTCTATCTATTTTGGAAGGTGCAGCTTGTCTTTGGGTCAATGACAGGTTTGAATCAGACACCGGGATATCCACACATTGATATGCAATCACTTGGAGCATACTTTGGTTTATGTTTTTTCGCAATCTGGATTACACATAAACACCTATGGAAGGCATTCCGTAATATTATAGGAATGAAGAGTGACATTGATTCTGAAAGTGAACCAATTGGTTATCGTATGGCATTCATTGGTTTTCTAATAAGTATTGCTGTTGTATTCGGGTTTTGCTTAAAAGCGGGTATGTCGTGGTGGGGCATTCTCGGCTTTTTCAGTATCCATTTTATATTGGTATTGGCTTTTACACGGATGCGTGCTGAACTCGGAACGCCAACAATGGATTTCTACCGAGCAGGACCGGGTTTTTTCCTTACCTCACTCTTCGGTTCAAGGAAGATAGGAGCACAGACATTAACTGGATTTGCTTTCCTATACGGTTTTACACGGAACTACCGATCGCAACCGATGCCAAACCAACTGGAAGGATTCAAACTTGCCGATAAAGGAGCAATCAACAGTAGCCAACTGCTTTGGGTGATGTGGGGTGCGACGGTTATAGGACTATTTATTGGGTTTGTTGCCTTCCTACATGCTGGCTATCAACACGGGAGTTTGGGAACTTGGCGGGGACAAGAGGCATTCAACGATCTACAACGATGGTTGACATTTCCAAGTGATACTGAATGGAGGCATCTTGGTTTCTTCAGTTTTGGTATACTCCTCACCCTAAGCACTCTCTTTATGCGTTTGCGTTATCTCTGGTGGCAACTGCATCCACTTGCATATCCACTTGCAGGCAATTGGAATTTTGGAAGATTATGGTTCCCAGTATTCCTTGCATGGGTCATAAAATCCATACTTGTTAGACATGGTGGACTTGGCGCATATCGCAAGGCACTCCCGCTGTTTTTTGGTGCAATGCTGGGTGAATTCGTTATGGGCAGCCTATGGGCAATTCTGGGTCTATCATTAGGTCAACGGATGTATTCCTTCAAGCATTGGTAAAATGGTTATTATCTCAATTGAAATTACAGATATTTGGCTACCTTGTATGGGTACATTATGATGAAGCATGCAATTGACATTCAGCGTTTTACTAATGCTGCATGTCATTCATAACTTCATCATACACCAACAGTGTCCATTCTACTACTTGTCATCCTTTTTCTCTTTCTTGTTCTTTTTCGGACGAAGTTCTTGAAGTATTTCAACAACTGTTCCCATCTGTTCTTCTAATTTGTCAAGCCTTGCATCAACAGGATCAGATTTTTCATCATCCTCTATTTCAACAACTTCAACCGTTGCTGTACCATCAGATTCGGAGTCATCGGAATCCGTATCTCTGATACTAAAGATGGAACGGGCAACAACATCACCAACGTCCTTCATGACGTTTCCAATCGTTTCTTTTTCTTTCTTAAAGTCGAAATCAACATTCAATCCATCTTTAAGATAAGTTGCAGCTTGTTGATATGCTTGTCCTATATCCCCGACAGATGCATCCTCGTTTAGAGGTTCAAACAACCCTTCTGGTAATGCATCTAACTCATAGAGTCTTGTTAGGGCATTGTTGAATTGTCGGATGCACCTTGCCTCTCCACTGGATAAACCGTCTAATATAGAAGCTTTATCAAGAAGTCTTGTAGTTGCCTCTAACATGCGGACGATTCTCCGAATTTCTCGTTGCGTATCACGTTCGTTACTCATTTCAAATCTCCTTAATATGACATTTGATATTATAGAGTCTTATATATGGAAAAAGGATAGTAAAAATTGTGAAAAATGCATATTTTTTATTTAGGTCACCGTATATTAAAATTAGGTGTCATCCTTTAATTCGTTAACATTTCTGCGGATTTTCATAGTTGCCTTAATTATGTCTTCCATATCCCTTACATTTCCCATCAGTACATTCTGGCTGAAAGCTAAACCTATTTGACATATCTTCTCAGTTTCGAGACACTCAACATTTGAATAATCAAGGTTTTGACCGAATAGATTGGATTTTAAGAATGTTGAACGATACATCGGAGTTGTATACCAATATCCTATAGGAATACCTTCTGCACGCATTGCTTCAAGAAACCTCGCGCGTGAAATACCCTCAAACTCCTCAGAATCAAAAATCGCTTTATATCCGTGAGAACCACATCGTGTTGCACGTGGATCAATTCTGGTGACTTTGATGCCGGGAATCTCACCAAACCATCCATCTAACCAACGCATATTCATGTGTCTGTGGTTTGTTTCCTCTTCAAGCCTTGTCAATCGTGAGAGTAGTATTGATGCTTGCCATTCTGTCATTCTGAAGTTTCCGCCAAACGGTTCAATATTACCAAATTCCGCTTCAGGTGGCGTGCGTCCACAATTATGTAAGGCATAAGTGCGTTCATACAGTTCTCTGTCGTTAGTTATTATAATGCCACCTTCACCAGCACACAGATTTTTGGATGACTGGAAACTGAAACAACCGAAATCTCCCCAACTGCCAACCCCTTTTCCCCGCCATTCTGCACCATGTGCTTGGGCACAGTCCTCAATAAGTTTGAGATTATGTTTTTCTGATATTTCAGTGAGTTCGTCTAAGTCAGCAGGGTATCCGGCAATGTGAACAGGTAGAATTGCTTTGGTCTTTTCTGTGATTGCCTCTTCAATCTTGGAAACATCTAAAAGGAAACTGTCGGGTGCAGTATCAACAAAAACTGGCACAGCATGTGTCATTAGAATAGCAACAACTGTGGCTTGAAATGTATATGGTGAGGTAATTACCTCATCACCTGGACCAACCTCTGCGGCTTTAAGGGCAATATAGAGTGCGGAAGTTCCACTATTGACGCAAACACCATATTTTGCACCTTGGAATTCGGCAAATTGTTTTGCAAATTCAGGTACATTAGTTCCACCAACACCCCATCGTCCACTATTATAGATATTCTCAAATGCCTCAATATCTGCTGGGTCAAGAGTGGGCCAAGAAGGAAAGGACTCGGTTCGGGTCGGTTCACCGCCATTGATTGCTAAATTTGGCATATCAAAACTCCAGATGTTTTTTAGGTGCAAACTTATTCACAAATTCAGGTGGAAATCTATCGGTTGTAACTTCATCAATTAAGTCGGTTAACGCGTTCCTTGCTTTCTTTGCCAAATCAGATAAAATAAAACCTTTTTGGATGGCAGTTTCAAATTCATCCTCATCTTGGATTTCATAACTACCATTCGGAGATACCCACAAATCAAGAAATAGATCCACTATCTCAAATGTATCTGCACTGCGAATCACAGGTTTTATGATGTCACAATAATATCCTGTCCATTCATTATTCAGATTGTATATTTTGCCGATGTCATACCACTTTCCAGTAAATACAAACCAGACTGCAGTGTAATTATCACCTAATACCGTCACGCCATTTTCAATAATTGGAGAGGACGGTTTTACCCGTTGAGAGGTGACGATTACTTTTTCATCTTCATAAAGTAGGTGCTGTTTAAAATAGTTAACCCGATTTGGTAGTCTTCTATATGTTAGTGTAATTGTTTCCATTTATACGTATCAGCAATATAATACAGAGTAGATGTGTCTAACAGGCTTGATGAATACCTAATTTTATAGGTATTCACAATGTATATCATATAACGTCTATAATTAGATTATCTCTTCAACTATTCTGTGGAATTAAGAACTTCACGGAAAGTTTTGATATGTGCTTGGGTTGTACCACAACAGCCACCGATAATATATGCACCAACTTGGATGAGTTCGGGAATATACCCTCCCATTTCGTCAGCAGACTGTGTGTATACAGTGTTGTAATGTTCGTCAAGTTGTGGCATACCTGCATTCGGATATGCCATCATGCGTTTGTCGTCAACCCCAATATCTGTCAAAGCAGTATGTAGTTGCTGCGTTCCTGTGATGGCATAAGGCATTCCTGAATGTTCAGTTCGTTTTGTTTCTGCCCCACAGTTTAGACCGATAATGTCAACATAATCTAAAAGTGAATCTCCTTTTGAAAACTCTCCACTGACAAGGATTTGAAGTAAGTCTGAAGCAGAATGCCCCCAGTCAGTTTTATAGATGACTTCACCAGTTTTACGATTTTCTGTGCATTTATATGTTAAGTTAACTGCTATTGGGAGTCCAGTTTCGCGGGCAACATCAACTGCGATTGCTGCTTCTTTGGCAGAAAACATTGTTTCAAGACAAAGAAAATCGACACCTTCTTCTGCAAGAGTATTGATAACGAGTTTATGTGCTTCCCTTACCTCAGTATTTGCTATGCCAAATGTTGTGTCTCCACTATCCGCCTCAATTGCACCAGGTGAGGGTCCAACAGAACCAGCAATGTATATATCTTTTTCACTTTCTGCTACTGCAGTTTTGGCATGTTGAACACCGAGCCGTGTGAGACGTTGTGCGTCCGATTTATCTAATTCAGCCATCTGCAAATGAAGTGGTGAAACCACGAATGTATTTGTGCCAATAACTTCTGCACCTGCCTTGATATAATCTGTATGTATACTGACTACATCATCTGGATGGGACAGATTTGCAACTGCACTATTCGCAAGTTCTATATCTCGTGCAAAAAGTTGAGACCCAAACCCACCGTCATATAGGATCGGCTTATCTGAGTTCAGACGTTCTCGAAAGTCTTTCACTATTCTCCTGATGTCTCCTTACATCTTTGTTATTTCTGTAGGCATCGGTTTAAATTGGCATCCTTCCACAAAAACTTCAAAAAAATCAGGTGTGGTTTCAAGCTCAATATGTTCTATGTTTTTGACAAAGGATTCAATTTCTGTGCGTTTTTCTTTAGAAAGTAGAACTGCTGTTGCACCGCCTACAGATGCGTTACCTATTTTGACAATACGATCCTCTGCAACAGGTGCAAGAAAGCCGATGTCAATGGCATCTCTCAGGTTGATATAGTTTGCAAATCCACCTGCTAAATATAGTTTGCTAATTTGCTGTGGAGAACATCCAAAATGTCGTAGCACTATATATTGTCCACAATAATTGGCAGCTTTTGCTTGTGCTAAATTACTCGCATCATCGCGCGAGAAGGTGATGCCGTGTTCAGGTAATAGCTGCATTACCCGCTGCTTTCTATCTGCAAAAACACCTTTCGTGCTCATCTCATTGTTCCTACGAAGTTCTGCTAATAGAGAAATAAGACCTGAACCACACAAACCTTGCGGATTTTCGCCATCAATAGTTTCAAAGTCAATTTTACCGTCAAGCCATTTCACTGATTCAATCGCCCCAGGATATGCAGGCATTCCGTATTCTATACCACCGCCTTCAAACGCGGGACCCGCCGGACACGATGCGGTAACCATCCGTTCTGAATTCCCAACGACTACCTCAGTATTCGTTCCTACGTCAACTAACATCACTATGTCTTCTTGTGATTTCATGTCAATTGCGACTAAATCCGCTGCGACATCTGCACCAACGTGACTTGCGATTAAGGGTAGACTATAAACCATTGCCTTTGGATTAGAACGTATACCTATCCGACGTGCTTTTTCGGTTAATGATGTTGTTGAACGGTATCCATCAAGATATTCGTGTTCAATTACGGATTTATACGGTTTTTGCCCAATGCTTTGAATATCTTGTTTAAAGAAAATGTCGCGCATCGTCGTGTTGCCAGCAACAACGATCTCATAAATTTCCTGCCGAACAAAGCCGTGTTTTTCACACATATCCATGATTTGACTGTTTAATGCTGCGATGAGAGATTTGCGTAACTCGCCCTCAAATTCACCGTCATAAGATATTCGGTGCATTATGTCACTACCACCGAAACGTTGCGGGTTCTCAAAAGAACTGACTGATACTGTCGCAGCTGTCTCTAAATCCACAAGATTCGCTACGACCGTAGTTGTACCTATATCCAGTGCAAGTCCGTATAGATGTCCACGGTACCGATCAATTGGCTCATCATTGTAATAGACAGTGCCATCTTGATGTGTGACCAGTGGATTAATAGGTTGAGTTGGATTTTTTTCTGTTTGAGTAAGTATTCTTGGTGTGCGGCGAAGCGGTGTAAACTCAATATCAGCATCTACATCAAGGACAATTGCTTGGCAAGCAAGTCGGAAGTTGTCTCGGAGGAAGGATTCTGCCTCGTTAGGTGAACGGAGACTTTCCATACCACGTTTTATCTCAACGATACACTCGTGGCATTGTCCGGTACGGAAGCAGGAGGTGGGAACTTGGACGGCTAAATCGTCAGCGTAATCAAAAACGGTTTTACCGGGTGAGAGTTTATAGACCTTATCATCACATGTGATTGTTCCATTTCCTATATTGTGTATCTGTCCTGATTCGTCATTTTCATCAGTTTCCCATGCATCCCGATAATCTAATTTATCGTCGCCAACACACAACAGACCTGTACCTTCAGGTATCTTGCGTTGGTTTCGACAACCAAATTTAGCAGTGCAGTGGTCGTATCGGTTTTTGTAGGGACAACGGTATGTTGCCTGTTCGTCAGCGTGTACAACAAGGTCTTCAAAAATCTGTGTGATTTTGTTTAGCCGTTTCTCGTATTCGGCTTTGTCTATTTTTTTCATATAATATACAATCTGTTTGATTTACCATTCTTCGGGTTCTTCTTGTAGAAACTGCTTAGCTAAGGCGACGCATGCTAAGGCATCCTTTCCGTATCCATCTGCCCCCATATCATCGGCAAATGTCTGAGTGACAGGTGCCCCACCAACCATAATCTTCACTTCTTCACGTAGGTCTTCATCAATAAAGGCATCTATTGTCTTACCCATATTTGGCATCGTTGTAGTTAGCAGTGCTGACATTCCTAAGATAGGTGCTTCGTATTCTTCCACTGCATCAATAAATTCGTCTTCGGAGGTATCTACCCCCAAATCATACACAACAAAACCTGCTCCCCGCAGCATCATAATACATAAGTTTTTGCCAATATCGTGCAAATCACCTTTGACGGTTCCCATAATAACTGTACCTACAGGTTCGATACCCGATTCAGAGAGAATAGGTTCAATATGTGCCATCCCTGCTTTCATTGCACGTGCACATGCAAGAACTTCAGGTACAAAGATGAAGTTTTCACGAAACTTTATACCGACGATTCCCATACCAGCAATTAGACCATCATCCATAATTTCCAAAGCTTCTGTACCTGATGCAAGTGCTTCTTTAGTTAAGTCGTCAACAGTGTGATGGTCTCCATCAATTAACGCAGCGGAAATGTCCTGCATTTCAGGTGTTGCTTGCGCGAACATATTGATGAAAAGTTCTATCTCATCAGGACGTTCAAGATATTCTTCAATTTCTTCACGGATAAATTCGTTTGCGATGTCATTTATTGATGCCACAGATTTGGTACCCCTCCATGAGAATATAGGATACCATACACTTAGAAAAATGGCAAATGAATTGGAACGATATATAAGGTTGGTATGAAATAGTGAGTATATATATTAGAAGAAGTTACACCTGAAAGAGTAATAGACTTACCAACGCATTGCTGCCTCGCGATATAATTGAATCTGTTCCATATTGCGCGGTACAGCGACCTGTATAGACTTTTTCTTTCTGTTCAAATCTTTTAGAACAATCGGTGTGCGAAGCATGTTTTTTAATGTTACAATACCCGACTCATAATATGTCCACATTCGTTGTTCGGTATACGGGTTAAGAATGTATGCAGAATTGAAGTTTTCAGATTTTCCTACTACATCTGAAAAAGAGTCATACTCTGGATAGGTAAGTTCAATGGTTTTGTCATATCCTTCTAAAAATATCTGTTCAGGCGGAGGTTTTGGCGTATAACCACTTAACTTACATTTGGATAATTGAATTGGAGCACCAGATTTGTTGATTAGATGTAGCGAAACAACTATTGCCAACTTGTTATTATCATCTCGATTGATGAACCAAGTATCATCCTGAATTATAGATACCGTCAATCCAGGTATTTGTCTCCATCTGTGATATACGATCCCTAATACAATTACACATCCTACACCGAGTAATACCATATTCCCTGTCGGGGTGACAAGGAAGTTTAGGAGTTGTTTAAGTATCTGTTGTAACACATCAACTCCTTTGCAAGGGTTTCAGTCGGTATTACACCTTCTCTGCGAACTTGTGGAGGTGAAACGGATATATCATAGACTGTTGAGGGTATAGGTCCAGGTGTTTCTCCGTCATCAACGATGTAGCCTATTTTTGAAGTGAGTTCTTCGCCAAATTCATCAGGAGAGGTTGCTGCGGGTTTTCCTGATATATTTGCGCTCGTGATAGCCAAGGGACCACCAAACTTCTGAAGAATCTCCAAGAGGACTGGTTGATTTGGAATCCTTAAACCAACTGTTGTCCCACCTGCTGTAAGTTGTGGCAGTAAATTCTTTGCCTCAACAATGATTGTCAATCCGCCCGGCCAATATTTTTCAGTCAAATGGTAGAAGTATCCTGTTAGATTCTGTGCAACTTGTTCAACATCTTCAACAGTACCGAGAACTAAAGGAATTGGTTTATCTTCAGGTCTACCTTTTATGGTGTATAGTTTTTGCACAGCATCAACATTAAATGGGTCTGTTCCCACACCATAAACAGTGTCGGTAGGAATTGCGATAATACCGCCAGTATTTAGACAATCAACAGCCTTTTGGACGCGTAAATCAGAATCCAAACACTTCACTCCATTTATGCATCTACTATAGACCCGTTTGCTGCAGCATTAAGAGACAGTTCATCTCTTAATCCTTGTTGAAATTTTTCATAAGCAATACCTGCGATCATAGCACCATTGTCCGTACATAGATTAATTGGTGGATAGAATACATCAGCGTTGATTTCCTCAGCAGCATTTTTTAGAGATGATCGTAATTCACTGTTTGCTGCAACCCCACCAGTCAATGTAATAGTACTGGCACCAGTTGTTCTCGCAGCATGGATTGTCTTATATACAAGCACCTCCACAACCGCTGCTTGAAAACTTGCAGCGATGTCTTCAATGCTGATTTCTCCTCTGTCAACAGTTCCATCTCGTTCTGCTTTCTCTACAAAATAACGAACAGAGGTTTTTATGCCGCTAAAACTGAATTGATAATCACCACTTCGAAGCATTGGACGAGGAAAGTCAATGACAGTAGGATTACCTTTCTGTGCTAATTCGTCAATAATACGACCGCCGGGAAACCCGAGTCCGAGATATTTAGCAACCTTATCATAAACTTCACCTGCTGCATCATCCTGAGTAGTCCCTAATACTTTGTATTTCCAACCTTCATGAACTTCTACTAATAGTGTATGTCCACCCGAAACAGTCAAGCAAATGTGCGGAAATGTTAGGGAATCGTGCACCATGTAATTTGCGTAGATATGTCCTTCAATATGATTTATACCAAGCAATGGAAGGTTGTGACAGTAGGCAAGGCTTTTTGCTGCTGCAACACCAACAAGTAATGCACCTATTAATCCGGGTCGGTTTGTTACAGCAATCGCATCCATATCATCAAATGTTACATTTGCATCATTTAATGACTTGTTGACGATATAGTTGATTGCTTCAATATGTTTACGTGAAGCCAACTCTGGCACCACACCACCATATTCTTGGTGGTCTTTTATTTGAGAGGCAACTACATTTGATAAGACCTTACGACCGTCTTCAACGACTGCTGCAGCGGTTTCATCACAAGATGTGTCTATTCCAAGTATTTTCACAAGTCAATTTATCTGTGTTTAGAGCTAATACCATTTCTATAAATTATTGTCTCATTTACGGTTTTTATGGTTGTAATCCTTTGGGACACAAACTAAATGAAGATTAAAAAATAGATTCGGTAATATTACATCAAAGTCCGGTGCGGTTAGGAAACCGCACCTACCGAGATTGGGAATGTTGAAATTACCGAATTAATCTTCATAAAGTTTGTGCTACAAAAGAGAGACATTACATGTTAGAAATGGTATAACTATAGTAAAAATGATTGTTTTCGTTTACCATTAAATTAACGAGTCAAATTATATCATAAATTAGTCCGTTATACAAAATTCTAATTCTAATTTATAATGTATTAATAATTCAAAATGTCGCTATAATTTGTGCTAAATTTACTCAATAAACCTTGAACGTAAAGCCCATAAACCTTGCCCCGGTTCACTGATATAGAAAGATCCATCGTCATTGAATCCATCTACAAGATTATCAATATTATATTCATCAATCACATCGTCCAAAGGTCTCCACTCATATCCAACAGATTCAATTTCCTCTTGCGAGAGGTGTTTGGTGGCATAGACAACCTTGAAACGACCTTCAGTACTGCCGTGAATAAGGTGTGCAGCAGCCGATAGGTTATTTTGAAGTTCCTCATTCTCCTCTACTGCCTTGAGTGTTGTTTCAGTCCCGCGATAACCATATTTTCGGATGAGTCTGTCTATCTCAGCATCCTCACCAAATTCTTGTAATCCCGGTGCAATTATTATTAACTCTCCATCGTCTGCCATTGCCATCCGCGTCCGATAAATCGCTTTGTTACCGAGCCACGTGCTTTTGAATTCCTTCGGATCCAAGTAGACGACTACCTTATCTAAGGGTTCATCCAAGAACGTCATATTCACATTTCGGCTTAGTTCTGCTGCTGTTTCAAAAGTCCGTGCATCATCACCAATGTAAAGTCCACGCATCACACGTTCACCCGATGTATCCACATCCATCACGCTCATCACATAAACAATACCAAGTTGTTTCAAGTAGTTTGTATGTGCATAATTCAGCACACGTCTGACAGAAGTATCTGTCCTTCCCATCAATCGTTCCATACCGTCCACAGCACCGAGGAAATGTGACTTGTTGATCATTTCAACGCCACCTGCACCTATAAGAACATTCTTGAATCCGTTAGCGATCCCTATTACCTCGTGAGGAATTACTTGTCCTACAGAGAATATGAGTTCATAATCGCCTTCCACAAGTCTACGGTTGACTGCAACAGGAATACTATAATTCAGTTTTCCTGAAGATACTTCTTGAACAAATTCAGAAGGAACTTCACCAAAATGGTATAGTCCTGTCCGCCACTGATGTTCATGGTAAGTGGCTTTTGGCAAATCACCATACATCTCAGAAATTTGTCCTTCGGTCATTGGAGAATGTGTTCCAATAGCAGGTAAAACATCAAAGGTAGTGCCATTTGCAGCATCCCAAAGTTGATACAGTATACGCGTCAGTTCTCCTGCGTTGGAATGTAGACGCGTTATATCTGGTGGTATAACTAATATCTTCTTTGGTATGCCACCCAACTTCAATAGTGCCTCTTGTAGCAGCACTCGTTTCTCTTCTGATGTAATGATAGTGTTAATTCCACCGTATTCAATAAATGTTGACATAATGTAATTCTCATTATTCTAAAATAGTTTTAGTGTAGATAGGTATCGTCTTAAGGAGCAGTTTCCAATATGCAACCAAACACTGTGGTAGTCGGGAATCGGAGTTCCCTCCTACAATACATCAGTGTCTAATTAATTCATAAACCACCAAGAATCTACGGTATATATTGATATGAAAGATTCAGAGTTTTCAGAGTCAGACGAAAATATGCACAATTTTGCCATGTGCTACATACCCGTATTATATTTGGATTCATAGGCTATTTATGACCTATATTATCAGGAATGACTCTGAAAATTCTGAATATTTAACATACACAATAAGCATAGCTGTTAGGTCAAGTATTCAGTCGATTATTAACATACATATATTGTTGTCCGTATATTAATATGCAGATTTAATCTTTGCCCAAGTTGTGCTTACCTTATTTTGTGGTTCTACAGGTAAAACGAGGTCATCAACTGAATCACCAATAAACAGATTATCTATGTAAACAAGACCGTAGTTCCCAAACTTACCGGTTTTATAATCACCGTCTTTCGCTGATGTTGCAATATCCACCTTATCAAAAGGTGTATCATCATCTCGTTCCTTTAACTTAAAGGTAAATGAATCTCCATCTAATGTTAGTTGAGCCCGATACCACACCTGTGGTTTGTTCGCCACCGAACCATCGCCGATAAGGGGCCAACCATTTTTCCGTTTGTAGAAGCGATATATAACCCCACCTTGACGACGATCGCTTAGATAAAACTGTTCACCATCTTCAAGCGATTCTAAAAACAGTAGTGACGGACGTATCCAGAAAATACTCGCGCCGAATACAGCATCTGCTTTCTCATGACTCAGAAGGTTTTTTATTTCCTCATTGCAAACCGCTATATTAAAATCGTCATCAAAAACTAAAACAACATCAATATCGTTAGGTTCCGGTTTTGCAGTTACATAACTTCCAAATATGAGCAATCGTTGAAGATGTCCTGTATCTTTAGCAATTTGATAAATCTTTCGCAAACGGTCTGTAACAATTTCCCGTTGTAACGTGCCCCTACCAAATTGACCAACGACTTCATCAATTGTTGCTCGGTGTATTCCGACAGGCAATTCACCTTCAGAATTTAGATTAGGTATCGGCATCTAATCAGTCCATATCAGAACAAAATATATAACGATAAATATTATCTCAAGGTACTACGTTAGTTAACACACGATATGTTTTTGCACATGTTTACACCATTCTGGTTCGTAGTCGCGCAATTCATTGCGCCTCTCACATTCCGTAGGGGCAAGGTCATCTCACATACAGTCCCATAAGTCGAAACAAGCAAAGCGACCTCCGACATGTATTATGTCTGAACCAAGATTTACAGGATTACAAGATTAGCAGAATAAGAGATTTATATGCCAATGTTCTTTTCCAAAAGGTAGCATTCATCCTTAACAACGGAATATAAATAGTCACCAACTCCTAATCCTGAAAATCCTGGTTCAGACAACAAGCAATTCAGACAGACAAGAATCACTAAATTGACGCTTATGGTTACGCACTAAATTGACACCTATATGTATAGCACCTATCACCCTCTCCCAAAGCCCCAGCGGGCGAAAGGTTTATACTTCAACTAAAAAGCCTTAAATCACTGCTACCAAGCACAAGCTTCAGTCTTTAGGTAGTGGTGCCTTGACCCCAATCCAAAACAACACCGGTATAAACATTGGGTTCATTCAGAAGTCCATCATAAGCCTGCTTGATTTGATCAGGTTTAAGACGATGCGAAATTAACGATTCAACATCCAACTGTCCCCGGTCAATCCAATCAAAAATGGTCTGTTGCTTGCTGAATTGTGATACGCGGTTACCAATATCAGGATACATCGGGACACACCATTCCAACGCACCGCGAATTGTTATCCATCGTAAATGTGTATCTGAGAGTAATTCTGTCAAATCACCTGTAACAGAAACACGCGGAGAACCGAGAATAACCAGTTGTCCATGACTCGCAGTGGCACGGAGTGCTTGCATCACTACACTACTATGTCCAACCGCATCAACAGTGATATGACCGAGTTCCCCATTAGTCAGGTCTTGGAGTTGTGCTTGAACTTCCTCTGTATTTCTCCCAACAGTTTGCGCTATCCCACACCGTTCCGCTAACTCGCGTCTTTCCTTCACAGGGTCCACACCGATAACGCGACACCCATGAATTCGAAACATCTGTGATGCAAGATTCCCAACTAACCCTAATCCGAATACAATAACACGCGAGTTAGTGCCAATCTCTGAGACAATGATGGATGTCATCGCAACGCCTGCCATCCGTGACGCAGCGACAACCCCCGGATCAATTGATTCACTCACAGGTACAATCAATCTATCCTGTGAATACCGTATAGTTGACGCATGTCGTCCATAAGTAAAGACACGGTCTCCGGGTGCAGCGCGAGTAACATTCGTACCAACATCACGCACAACCCCAACGTTAGCATAACCAGAACGCCACGGATAAGCACACCACGCGCCTTTCTGAGTTACTTTCGGTTCTCTTCCTGTATAGTTGGCAAGTTCAGTTCCGCTACTGATGAACGTATATTCTGTGTCTATCAATATCTCGTTAGGAGATTGAATTGAATCATCAAACTCACCTGTTTGTAGTTCAACTTGGTTCTGTCCAGTTACAACAACTTCTCTAATTTTCATGACCAATCCCTTCTGCTAATTCTTTCTGCTTGATCTCACGAATAAGCGTTTTCATTTTATGGTATCTATACATTCCCAAAAAAAATGTAATAGCACCGATAAACATAAGCACACCACCGATTATACCATCAATAAGCAGTGAATTCATTATATCAAAATGTACAAAAGATAATCCTGCAACGAATAGTGTTAATGCCGTACGGATATAGGCGAGGAAGGTTCTCTCATTCGCCAAGATTGTTCTGTCTGCGGCAAGATGATCGCGCAGAATGAGTTGACCTTTAATATTCTCATACGGCTTTTCTTTTTCTACCATACAGTTAAATTTTTACTCCTTCTCTAAAACAAACTTAAAAAAAGAATTATGATTATTCCAATTATCCACCCACAAAAAATATTCATGGCTCGTAACGTTTTCAATGTTTTTCGGTAATACTTGGTATAGAGAGCAGGATGTTGTGAGTAGATATTTACTCTCTCTGGTGAAGATAGGTCAATTGTAGGTATTATCAGATACACAAAAAGAATGACGATACCGAGAAGGACAATATTGATAACAGATACAATACAAAGACCTATCCCAAACGTCCTCCAACGCCACTTTGAGGCATCTCTACGCGCATCCGCTTGTGCAACACGGATAAGCAATTCTGAAGATACCTCAGTCGTATTTGCCATGTACATCTATTTTTCGCATCATCAACCGTCATAACGTAGATTTTTACCGTTATCAGGTCCTCCCTGATGCCAAACCCAGACATTGCGGAAAAATGCTTGTTTATCTGGAGGTAACCCATCAATTATATGTTTTGGCACTGTCGGTCTATGAAATTGACAACCAACAAAATTATAGCAATTAAAGACTGCGATTCGAGGACGATCCGGATTCTTCCACGTATCCCCTGAATGGCAGAGATTCTCTGTGAAGATAATCGCTGAACCAGGAGGGCAACTATATGTCTCAAAAAGTGAGGATTCTGTTGTTCGATGTGACTCTGGAATTTGGAAGTTAGCTTTGTGACTTCCCGGAAGAAAAAGAGTACCACCTTCGTCTACCTTTACTTCGTTTAATTCAAACACCACACGTGTCAAGGCTGAGTATATCTTACCATTTGTACACTGATAACTAAAATTAGGATTGACATTTCGTACACCACCGTGAGGCGGAGGACCACCATTCCCCATAGAACGGTAGGTAAACCAACTTGATTCCATCCGAACTTCACCTAATATTTCCTTAAGGATATCCATGATAACAGGATGGTCAATTAACATAGAGGACGCACCACCCGGAAACTGACGTTCATGCGGCGGTAATGCTTCAGCATCCGTTCGAATGGTATCAATCTGAGCTTTCACTTCAGTAACTTCAGAGGGTGTTAGCACTTCTGGGAGTAAGAGATATCCTTTTAAGTCAAATATAAATTTCTGTTCTTCAGTCATGGGATTCCTCTTCCGTAGACATGTTTAATAATATAATGATTGTAGCAGGATTCTATTTAAATTGAAATGGAAAACCGGACCCATTCAGTTTTCCGAATTCTATTGTTTTTAATATTAAGCCTCCCTTTGTAAGAGCAATCTTCGTATCGAATCCGTAGCACCAGCGGGACGAAAGGTATATACTCCTACCAAAACCCTCTTCTCTTATCCTGAAATCCTGCTAA
The DNA here is from genome assembly GCA_022825665.1 of Candidatus Poribacteria bacterium. Classification (GTDB taxonomy): domain Bacteria; phylum Poribacteria; class WGA-4E; order WGA-4E; family WGA-3G; genus MSPOR6. The sequence continues at coordinate 38,625 of JAJDWI010000153.1, read as the reverse complement.
TCCTGGTTCAGACAACTAAAAAGTAAAACTGACCACTAAAAACTGAAAACTACTCCAAACATACATGAAAGATATTGTTCCAAACACCACAACTCTTTCACACCCTTCCCAACACCTGTTATAATACGACCACTATGAAAAACAGAAACCGACTACACCCCATATTCACAACAAAAACCGACACCCGTTACCCAAAAAATATCCGCCCAAAAACAGACCGTAACCAAGCAAATAAAAACGTACCAAACAGAAAATTTCAAAAAGTTTCGTACACACCTATAAACCCAGTCCCAGACTGGCATAACCCCAAAAATCAAAACGTACACAGAAACGAAAAACGCCCTTTTTGTGTACGTTTTTAGAAGGAGCAATTTATGCGATTCATAACCCTTCGTAGTGGTGGGTTTCTCTACCCATAAGCGTCAATTTAAGGAAGAAATACGTTTGTAGTCGCGTAATTCATTGCGCCTCGGATATTCTCCGTAGGGGCGAGGTTTCCTCGCCCATCTTCACGCTCCTCTTACATTAACGTAGGTCGGAGCAAGTATAGCGGACCTCCGACATACACACTAAAGCCTCGGAGAGGCGAAAGGTGTATAGTAAACGTTGTTTCTGCTAATAGCAAGCCCCAGAGGGGCGAAAGGTGTATTAGATGCCTTAAGGTTACGTACTAAATTGACGCTTATGGTTATTTTGTAAAACTGAACAACAATGTTGGATAGCAGCCTTAGAAACTTAGGTACCGTAAAGGTAACGTGGATATCCCGAACTCTTATCCTGTAAATCCTGTAATCTTGTCCATCCTGGTTCAGACAATGAAAACTAAAATGGACATCAAACATATTGGATATATATTGTTATCGAACGCAATAACACTACAAAACCAAACTACCATCAAGTATAATAAACCCAACATCCAATACACAATTTACAAAATAGAGGAACACAATGACAATCAACCAAATCCAAAGACTAAACCCTCAAATAAATCACACAAACTTATGCAATGCGATGACAACGTACCAAAACACAAAAACCGAAAAAACAACTAAAAAAAACTTGCTTTTAGTTGTTTTTTTTAATTTCCATCAACAAAAAAATCAGGCTTAAACCCTTATCACTACAGGATCGAGGACACTTAAACAAAAATATGAAAAAAACAACTAAAAAACAACTAAAAACAACTAAAAACAACTAAAAGCTATTTTTTGTTTCTTACGCAGATAAGAAATTGCATCAGAAAACCGAAAACTAAATAAACCTGCCGGTTAATACAGATTCTTGACATCAGCACATAGATGTGCTATACTTTCAAACAGATTTTAGAAATAACTTACAATTCAAACATTGTGAGTTGACAAGTAACCTAAGCACAAATAAGAATGGAGTCCAATAGATATGGATATCAAACAGGCATTAGATAGTAAAATTACAACTTACAACTTACTTGACCACCCGTTTTATCAAGCATGGAGTGCTGGAGAATTACCGGTTGATGTATTGAAGTGTTATGCACGGGAATATGGTGCTTTTATCTCAATAATACCCAAAGGATGGGAAACACTGAACGATGCCGAGACAGCGGAAGAGGAAACAGAACACATTGAAATGTGGGAAGATTTTGCTGACGGTCTTAACACAGAGATTTCTGACGCACAGATACCACAAGTGAAATCGCTTGTAGATACAGCAAACAAACTCTTTTCTAACGACGAAACAGCATTAGGGGCACTCTATGCTTTTGAGGCACAACAGCCGGAAACTGCAAAGTCAAAGTTAGCGGGCTTGAAAGAGTTCTATCAATTTCCTGAAAAGGTTGAACCCTATTTTGAAACGCATTCTCACAATGAACACGAAGCTGAAAAACTACTTGACCGAATTGGTACGTTACCATCAGATTCTCAAAAGACAGTAGTACAAGCATGTGAGCAGATGAGTAGTGCCTTATGGGATGCACTCACCGGAATCCACGATGCCGAATGCGCATGATACTGTGAAAGCATATTTTGACGCGTTGCTTGCAAAAGATGCTGAAACCCTTATTGCCATGATGCTCCCTGCCGCACACTATGTAAAAATCGGCACAGATGCAAACGAAGTCATTGAAGGTAACAACGAAATTGCAGCTTATTATAGAAATCATGTCGCAAGTACTGAGGATTTTAGCATCACCTACATTACCCTTGATGTACAAGAACGCATAGATATCGCATGGTTCTACACACGTCAGGTCTGGAAACTCAAGTGGCAAGGCACTCCAGAAGAATTCGTTATGCGAATGACAGGTGTGTTAGAAATGTTTGATGGTTCGTGGAAGTTTGCACAGATACACGCCTCAATCGGTGTGCTTATATCTTAGTTTTTCGGGAGGCATTCTTGAATATATCTACCATTTCTTTTGATGGTGACATGACCTTGTGGGATTTTCTGGAGGTTATGCGTCACTCACTCAAGCAGACATTGTTGGAGATGCAAGAACGGGTCCCAACACAACGCGTTACAGAACTCACAATTGACGAGATGATCTGGATCCGCAATCAATATGCTGATGAGGTAAAGGGCAAAATCTGGAACCTTGAAGAAATTCGAATGGGAGCGTTTGAACGCACACTTGAACATGTAGGTTACCCAGACAAAAATCTTGCAGCACACCTGAATACAATATATCGGAAGCACCGTTTTGAAGATATAGAATTATATCCGGATGTGATACCTACCTTTAATGTTTTGGCACAACATTTTAAGTTGGGGTTACTCTCAAATGGAAATACATATCCGGAACGCTGCGGACTTGAAGATCGTTTTGACTTTGTTGTTTTCTCCCAAGATGTACAGGTTGAAAAACCTGACCCAAAAATCTTTGAAGTCGCTACTCAGCAAGCAGGTTGTGAATTCTCACAATTACTGCATGTAGGCGATTCGCTTGAGAACGATGTCGCAGGTGCAAAGAATGTTGGAGCACCATCTGTTTGGCTTAACCGCGAACGGATAAGCAACAACACAGATATTCAACCCGATTACGAAATTACTACGTTGGAAGAAATACTCGCAATTTTAGGATTATAAAGGAGAAAATCATGATTACCCTTTCTGAAGAACTTCGGGAAGCAGTGAAAAATTCCAAACACAACTTTGTGCGTCTTGTAGACCCAGAAACAAAGGCAGAATATGTTGTATTACCTGCAGAAACATACGCGCAGATGCAAGTGATACAATACGATGACAGTCCTTTAACACTTGAAGAAAAACAGACACTACTGGTTCAAGCTGGACTACGTGCAGGATGGGATGATCCGGAAATGGATGTTTACAATGAACTGGATCCACGGAGAGAAAATGAAAGTTAAGCGCGGTGACATTGTCCTTGTAGATTTCCCTTACAGCGACAACACAGGTAGTAAAATACGACCAGCATTGGTTGTACAATCGGATTTATGGAATCAGCGGATTGATGATACAATTCTTGCTATCATTACCAGTAGTTCTCAAAGAAAGATCGGAGCAACTACACAATATGATGTGGATATTGCAACAGTTGAAGGACAACAAACAGGACTTCACTTAAATTCCATTGTTCAATGCGAAAATTTAGTCACCCAGGACCAAAATTTGATTCTTCGAATTATCGGTAGTCTTCCTGATTCTGCGATGCAACAGATAGATGAATGTCTAAAATCTGCTTTAGGTATTCAATAAAAGAATTGGTTAGGTTCAATCAATTCTTTCAGTTCAAAACACAATGCAAGAACGCAATTATTACACCATTTTGAATGTATCACGAGATGCATCTACGAATGAAATAAAGAAGGCATACCGAAAACTCGCACTAAAATATCATCCTGATAAAAGTTCGGGAAATAAAGCTGCTGCCTTATTTCAAGAGATTACAGAGGCTTATGAGGTATTGTCTGATGTCGTGAAACGTGAACTTTACGACCAGAATCAACCATCTAATTTGAAACAATCTGTAAATTACGATATTGTGTATGATGCCAATGGTGACGAGATGGTGCTGATTCCCGCTGGTGAATTTATCATGGGAAGTAACACCGGAGATGCGGACGAGGTACCCACACATGCGGTCTACATTGACAATTTTTTGATGGATAGACACCCCGTCACAAATGACCAATATAAAGCATTCGTTGATGATAATCCAAAGTGGAGAAAAGACAGAATTCCAAAAGAATACCATGATGGGAACTACTTAAAACTCTGGGATGACGATAGTTGTTTTCCGTTATCAAAAAGTAACCATCCTGTTGTTGCAGTAAGTTGGTATGCGGCAATGGCGTATGCACAATGGTCAGAGAAACGACTACCGACAGAAGCGGAATGGGAGAAAGCCGCACGCGGTGGGTTAATAGGTCAAACCTATCCGTGGGGTAATTCAATTGATAAAAACAAAGCAAACTACGGCAACCGCTGGGATGGACGAATCGCTACAATTCGCACAACACCTGTTGGAAGTTATACACCGAATGGATACGGTCTGTGTGATATGGTAGGTAATGTACGGGAATGGTGTCTCGATGCCTATCAATCCGATTTCTATGTAAATTCACCCCGTCATAATCCAATTGCAGGTGACAGCATTGAAGGAATTCTTGATAAGTATAAATCAGTCAAAAATTCACGTGTCTTTCGTGGAGGAACATGGTATTATCCATCAGATTATTTACGCGTATCTCATCGATCAAGAGACGTTCCCATCTTTGCTGTTACAAGCATAGGATTTCGATGTGTAAAAAAGGATTAAGGTAATAATGACACCTGAACAACGATATTTCTTTGATGTAACTGGATATTTACACCTGAAGAATGTAATTACTGGTGAAGAATTAAAAGCAGCCCAAGATGCAGCAAATAGTTACATCAACGCTTCTCCCGATGAACTTCCACCAGGATTTGATTCCAGTGGCAAACACCTTCCAAATGGTGTCGCGTTCTCAAGGGCTTTGGAAGCACTCGCCCTACATCCTGCAACTTGGTCCATCATCAAAGAACTGACCGACAATAAACCGCAACTTTTTCGTGGAACGATGATTGCTGACCGTGCGGGGATGTCCGAGTCTGAGGAAGCATTACGTCTACATTGTGCAAGAGAAGATTATGGGCAGGGCAGAAACTGCTTTGAGAACAGAAACGGTAGGATCTATTGTGATGATTTCGTCATTTTTCCTTATCTGACAGATGTCTTTCCTGGTGATGGTGGACTGTTAGTTGTTCCCGGTTCACACAAAGCAGAATACGACCGACCTGAGCACATATTCAATAACGGCACAATTGATGATGTTAACCAAATTCCACAAGGTGTCGTAAACCTTATACCAAAAGCAGGTGATGTTGTGATAATCTCTGAACTCCTGACACACGGCGCACTACCTTGGAAACCGAAGGACCGGAAACGTTGTTTTCTTGTTTTACGGTATAGACCACAAGACAGAGGAGAGAGTCGTTTACCTGCAGAGGTGAGAGATCGCTTAGCACCAGAAACATTGGAATTAATCGCACAAGCAGACACCAATCACACCAAAGAAATCGTTAAAAAGGATGTTATCAGATTTACATGATAATGTGTGTTGCTATATCATACAGAAGTTATATTACTGTCCCAATTTCTTTAATTCAGTTTTTACAGGTTTCACACACCGAAAACCGACATCATTATACTCTTTCACAGGATATGTTCCATTGCGTAGAGAAACCCTTATTCCATTGGCACCAGACGCGTGAGAACCACCCCGAGTTACACGATGTGTGATAATGGTTCTTGAATTTTCTATTGTATCTAATATATCTTTACCTGCGATTGGATTTTCAAGCGGAGAATTCTCATAGAAATCTGGATCGTACTCGTCAAGACACCACTCCCACACGTTACCTGCCATATCGTGTAAACCGTACGGATTAGGGAGAAAACTCCCTACTGGCGCATTGAATCTATAACCATCATCTACATCTTCATCCGCCCAAGTAATACGTTTTTCCTCACCATCAAAATTCCAGACCAAATCAACGGTATGTTTATCCGCATAATTACACTGTGTCCCGTCAGGTGGTTCGTTCCCCCAAGGGTATAAATGTCCACTTAATCCACCACGCGCCGCCTTTTCCCATTCTGCTTCAGTAGGTAGACGTTTACCTGCCCATTTCGCGTATGCTATTGCATCGTGCCAACCTACTCCTATAACAGGATATTCTTCCGTCGGAGAACGATTAACAACCCAATCGGGTAAGGGACTGTGACCTGATTCTCTAACAAACTTAGCATATTCGCCTACAGTTACTTCGTGAATATCAATGTAGAATGCATCAACGTAGACAGTATGCATCGGTTTCTCTTCATCTGATCCATTGTTGTTTCCCATACTAAATTCTCCCTCAGGAATCAGCACCATACCTTCAGGGATTACCACAGTCTCAGGTTCAACGGTCGGAACAAACGACGGTGTTGTAATTGTTGAGGATTCTCCTAACACATATTCACTTAACTCATCCTCGGAGGAGATGCCAGAATCAACCAACGAATATTCCTTTGTAATCCCTTCCGGGACAGGCAAAATTGACACCTCCCAAACCACAGATGTATCCATCAGCACTGTAAAATTCTGTGACAGAGGTCCCCTCTCCATAATTTGCCAGATGTGAAACGATTCCTTCCCAACGGAGTCAAATTTTATCAAAATTGGTATTTCCTTGGTAAGCGGCTTCACAGTCAACATAAATTCTGCTTTTCCGACCTCTATATACCCTACAAATTCTAAGTTAACTTCTGGAATGACTGGTTCTCGTTCCTCTGTTTCGCTGCATCCAAATATAGAACATATCAGAAACACGATAAGCAATCGCTTGGTTATAATAAGTTTCACTTCTTTCCTCCGTGTGTCCATTGCACGAGATATAACCGTCATATAATAAAGTTCATAAACATGTATATTATTTAAATGGCTACAGCAACTTGTTCATTATTGAAGCATGTCCAAAAACGTATCAACATCCGTAGTTGGAGTTTTACAGACATAATCCTCACATATATAAGCAGTTGTGTTGTTATCAATTTGCGATTTATTTACAAGGAGCGGTAACGTAATGCCTTCAGTGGAATCAGTCAATGCGACAATTTTATTAGGTAGATACATCCCGTGTAACACGCTTAACATTTCCCCAGTTTTTGTATCTTCTTTTTTACCAATTATAGCGACCTCTTTTGGAGTTGACAATAGAAATGCTAACTCACAAAGCAGTTGTCCGGAACCTGAAGGCATCACTTCCATTTGATGGAAATAGAGTTTCAACGTTTCCACTGCTTTGTCATAAAATCCTTGGTTGTCAAGATGTTTCGCGAGACGCAATAGGCTGTGAATTGCCATGGATGCACCAGAGGGTGTAGCACCGTCGTAAGCAGACTTAGATTGGACAATCAGCGTCTCATGTACTTTACCTGTGAAGAAGAAACCATTGCCTTCTTCATCCCCGAACTGGTCAATCATGAGATGTGCTAAACGTGCTGCTTCAGTAAGCCATCTCGGTTCAAAACTCGCTTCATACAAAGCGATTAAGCCAGCGATGAAATATGAGTAATCCTCAAGATATGCATTGAGATGGCTTTTACCTGCACGGTAGGTTCGCAATAGCAGTCCGTTATCTTGAGATAATGTAGCTAAAACAAACTCAGCAGATTTCTCACATGCAATAAGGTATTCAGGTTTTCCAGTCAACTGATACCCCATTGTCATACCGCGCATCATAATACCGTTCCAACTGGTCAGAATTTTGTCATCTAACCCAGGTTTGATACGCTTTTCTCTTTCTTCAAATAGTTTCTGTCTTCCATCTGCAAGGAGTGCCTCTAATTCATCATTATCCATTCCAAGTTTTCTGGCAAAAATGTCCGATGGGGTTTGCACATGAAGGATATTCTCACCCTCAAAATTGCCTTGCGGTGTGATGTCGTAATACTCACAGAATATTTCTGCGTTCTTTTCTCCGATAATATCTTCCACATCGTAAGGTTCCCAGACAAAAAATTTGCCTTCCACGCCTTCACTATCCGCATCTTGTGTAGAATAGAAACCTCCATTTTCTGCATCGTACATCTCGCGTAGGACATAATCTAACGTTTCTGTGCCTATGTCACGATAAAAAGTGTTTTGTGTGGCTTGGTATGCTTCAAAATAAGCGACAACAAGTTGTGCATTATCATAAAGCATCTTCTCAAAATGCGGAACAAGCCAACGCTCATCGGTAGAATATCGGTGAAATCCACCGCCAAGTTGGTCATATATTCCACCGCGCGCCATCTTTTGCAATGTGGTTTCTACCATTTCTAATGCATTTGCATTGCCACTGTGATGCCAATAACGCAGTAAGAAAGGAAGCCCCATGCTGGGCGGAAATTTTGGGGCATTACCAAATCCACCGTATTGTGCATCGAATTGGGAACGGTAATGCTGGAAAGCTTTGTTCATGAGTTCTTCCGTAAGTTCATGTTCATGCGGATCAACAAGATTGCTTATCTGGCTCAGTTGCGTTGTGATTTGTTCTGCTTGTTCAAGTACCTGTTCATTTTTTTCGTTGAATGCCTCTGCAACTGCATTCATCACCTTAGGGAATCCAGGTCTTCCATATCTATCTTCAGGTGGATAATAGGTGCCACCATAAAATGGCTTCAAATCCGGTGTGAGGAAAACTGTCATGGGCCATCCACCCTGTCGGGTCATGGCTTGCACAGCGTTCATATATATCTCGTCTAAATCAGGTCGTTCTTCTCTATCTACCTTGATGTTCACAAATAATTCGTTCATGATTGCAGCGATTTCCTCATTTTCAAAGGATTCGCGTTCCATGACGTGACACCAGTGGCACGCTGAGTAACCTATACTCAGCAGAATAGGTTTCTGTTCACTTTTAGCGAGTTTTAAGGCTTCTTCACCCCAAGGGTACCAGTCAACTGGGTTGTGAGCGTGTTGGAGTAAATACGGGCTGGTTTCGTGAATTAAACGGTTGGTATGTTTAGGATTATCATGCATGTGTGCATTCTCCAGCGTTGGATGAAAGTTAAGAAAGATTATGCTTTATGACAAAGGACAAGTAATGTTCCCGTCTACACTAAAGAAGAGATACCGCTACGGGGATTCGAACCCCGGTTTGATGGCTGAGAACCATCCGTCCTAACCCCTAGACGATAGCGGCAGATACTGAGATATTGAAATGGGTAGGATTCCTTGTAAATGTTGATTTATGTGTCGTTTTCGTTAGTCAATCTATCCGCATGTTCAATCATTTCACGCAACACATCAACGTTAACATCTTCTAAGTTACGAAAACTGATAGAACTTTTCCCTGTTTTGACTTTCCCAAGTCGGTTTTTGTAGATTTCTGCCAGATAACGTCTCCCTTCAACTGCGTTAATATAGACGCTAAAGTAATTCTTCTGCCGAGTCAACCCCACCAGAAACCATTCAACTTTCTTCTTATCAGACCGAACATAAGAAAGATTACCGTAACCAATGATGTGTTGTTCGCTACCACCCCAGAATACACCTTCCCACATGCAGTAATCACTGTCTGGTAAGGCAGTCTTAATTAACGTGTGAAGTTCGTCTAAAACTGCACGGGTTTCTGGTTCTTGATCGGCTATATAGTCATCAGGTGAAGTTTCTACCCGATCCATAAGTTCTCCTCTAAGGGCAATACGACGAAATTCAAACAGTTTTTTACGACAAAATAACTGCCCGGGAAGGACTCGAACCTTCACTACATGGTCCAGAGCCATGCGTCCTACCATTAGACGACCGGGCATTGACTTAAAGTTAAGTATACCCTAATCTATACTGCTTGTCAACCGTTTCAGATTGTCTATATATTATTGAAGTGTTATTTTATCTGAGAAGGTATAGAAGATGTTTAGAAGACCTATGAAAATTGTGGGAATAGCAAAAACACTTAGGAGGGCAAAAGTGCCTGTAGAAAATGAGAGACCATTTGTATCTTCCGATGTCTCAAAATACATCGCTTTTACAATGCGGGCGTAGTAGTAAAGGGAAACGACACTATTTAGCAAACCGATAAATGCCAACCAATACAATCCTTCACCTATCACAGCGTAAAACAGTACCCATTTTCCAAAGAATCCTGCTAACGGGGGAATTCCTGTAAGTGAGAAAAGGAAAATTGCCATTGCCCCTGCAACTAACGGGGCACGAGTAGCAAGTCCTCGGTATCCATCAATCATCTCCGTACCTGCTTCGTTAGCAATGAGAACAACAACATAGAATGCGCCTAAATTCATGAATAAATAAACGATCAGATAGAAGAAGATAGCACCAAGTCCCTCAGGTGTGAGTAGGACAGCACCCATCAATAGGTAACCACCGTGGGCAATGCTTGAATATGCTAATAGACGTTTGACATTCCGTTGTGGAAGTGCTGCAAGGTTTCCTACAGTCATTGTAAGTGCTGAAACAATCGCTAATATAAATCCCCAATCAATAGATTGCAGGATTTCAGGTTTACCAAATCCTACGTGGAAAAACCTAAGAAATAGCGCAAACCCTGCTGCTTTTGATGCAACAGAGAGAAACGCTGTTATCGGAATCGGAGCACCTTCGTAAACATCGGGAGACCACATGTGGAATGGAACGGATGCGATTTTATAACCTATACCTGCTAAAATGAAAGTGATCGCAATTAACACACTGAGCGTAGATACACCACCAGAAGCAAGGACTGAAGCTATTTGCGAACTAATTTGTGATAGATCTCCCGTTCCAGCCATACCGAAAATCATGGACAATCCAAATAACATCGTTCCAGATGCAACCGCACCATAAGTAATGTATTTGAATGCTGCTTCGCTTGAACGTGGGCTATGCGTCAAGAATCCAGCGAGAATATAGGAGGTAAGACTTACCGTTTCTAACGAGATGAATATCATCAACAGGTTTGTTGACGATGCCATGAGAAACATACCAAAGGTAACTGCTAACAATAAGGCATAGTATTCACCTTTTAGTCTTGCATCAAGTTCTTCGGAGCGAAGTGAGAATAGAATCGTTGCAGCGGTTGCCAAAAGCAGAAGTATTTTGAAGAATACAGCGAAGCCATCAAGACGAATCATCCCAAAAAATAGGGGTATCGGTTCATTACTGTTGATTAGGGAATTGGTAATTAGGATTGCAACTAAGGAACATCCGAGTCCCACAAGCGAGATATACGCGACTAATTCACTTTCACGATTTTTTATAAGAAGATCAGCGATAATGACAGCAGCAGCAAAGACCACAAGAAGTATCTCTGGACTGAAGTAGGCAAGACTTTCTATATTTTTTAAGGGCTCCACACCGTTCTCCTATATTGCATCTAATACGTTAACGAGATTGGTAACAGATTCGCTAAACATATCAAGTGCAAAGTTGGGCCATATACCGAGGACTATGGTGAGAATCCCAAGTGGTACCAAAGTCAGGATTTCACGTTTATTGATTTCTGGTAGGTCTTCGTATTTGGGGTTAAGTTGCCCTAAGAAAACCCTTTGAAGTGTCCAGAGGAAGTATGCTGCACCGACAACAATGCCTATTGTAGAAAGGATAGTTATTAGTTCGAATTCTTGGAATGCACCCAGTAGAGATAATGCTTCACCAACAAATCCACTTAATCCGGGTAAGCCTAAAGATGCCATAAACGCGAGCGTAGTTATACCTGTGTAGACTGGCATTTTTGTTGCTATACCACCAAACCCGTTTATTTCGCGATGGTGTGCACGGTCATAGAGTACACCAACAAGGAGGAAGAGCATCGCACTAATGACACCGTGATTGAACATTTGGAGTATTGCACCGTTGATACCGGCAGAATTTCCTGCAGCAAGTCCCAAAATTACAAATCCCATGTGTCCGATACTTGAATATGCGACTAACTTCTTAAAATCGGTTTGTGCTAATGCACAGAATGACCCGTAGACAATATTGATGAAACCGAGTAATGCTAAACTGTTACCCCAGAAACCAACGCCATTCGTAAAGATTGCCAGACCTTCTGGGAACATCGCCATATTAATACGCACTATTCCATAAGTACCCATCTTTAGTAGAACACCCGCAAGGATAACGCTAATTGCAGTGGGTGCTTCAACGTGTGCATCGGGAAGCCAAGTATGGAAGGGGAAGATCGGCACTTTTACAGCAAAACCGATAAAGAAACCAAGAAATACCCACATTTGGAAAGTTGAATCGGCAAGGGCATGTCCTGTTGTTCCTGCTAATGTAATAAGTGTTGGAATGTCAAAGGTTCGGACACCTTCTGCTACACCGTTAATCACATTGCTGTTGAGGTAGACTGCAATCATGGCAACCAACATCAGCACACTGCCAAATAAGGTATACAGAAAGAATTTTATTGCCGCATATTCTCTACGTGGTCCACCCCATACACCAATCAGGAAATACATCGGTAGCAGTGTCAATTCAAAGAAAACAAAGAACAGGAACAGATCCAACGCTGCGAAAAATCCGAGCATCCCTGTCTCAAGCAACAGGAACAGTGCCATATATGCCTTAAGACCTTTTTCAATATTGCGCCAAGAGGCAAGGACACAGATTGGTCCCAAGAGTGCAGTAAGCAGCAAGAGCGTTACACTTAAACCGTCAATACCGATATGATAATTGATATTAAATGCATCAATCCAAGGAACATTGACAAAATACTGCGTTCCAGCACTTGATCGGTCATAAGATACAAATAATACAACAGCAAGTACAAGCGGAACAAGTGTGAAAGCAAGCGTAGCGCGTTTTATTAGTTCTTCCGACTCTCGTGGTAAAAGTAGGACAACGATCATCCCAAGCAAAGGGACAAAAATCATTAGCGACAATAACATTTTTTGTATTCTTCCTCACTGAATTTGCACTATAGGCAAAATTGTTATAGTTAATTCTGTACTCTCACACTAATATGGGAATATTATGCAATAAGCACTTAGAAAAGTCTGAAAATCAATATTATCAACACTATTCCGCCAAGAACGACAAAGAGATAGGTCTGTATTGCTCCTGTTTGTATTTTTCGGATTCTACCGCCTGCTGCCCACGTAACCTCTGCTACGCGGTTGACGAAACCATCAACAACACGGTTATCAAAAAAGCCTATAAAGGCGGCGAAAATATCACGTGTTATCTTTCCAACACCATTGACGATACCGTCAATGAAAGAAAGGTCAAATTTGGCAAAAAGTCGTGATTTCCATACTGTCAATGCAACCAGAACACCGTCGTAAAATTCGTCAAAATAGTATTTATTCCAAAATAGGTTATAGACCGGGCGGAAAGTTGTTGCAACGCCTTCGGCAGAGAACCTACGTCTATGGTAAAACAACCAAGATAGCAGTATACCTAAACCTGCGACACAGATGGATAACACCATTGCGATATTATGTGCACGATGGTGTATGTGATAGGCATCATCAGCCTGTGCAGTGTCGGGTCCAGCATCTTCTTCTGCAGCTTGGGCAGTGGAAACACCGAAGAGAGAGAAACCAAAGTTCGCATCACCTATTTTGCTATCAGGTGAAACGTAAGCATGTTGTGGAGCAGGAATATGGTGTTGTGGCGGTGGTTCAATATAATCTTTGTTAAACCAAAGTGTATTGACAACTGGAAAACTCAAGACTGCCAAAACAATAAGCGGAACCACCATTACCCAAGGGGATTCGTGTGCCATGTCGTGCATCTCTTGATTGCGCGGTTCGCCGAAGAAGGTCATAAATATCAAGCGGAACATGTAGAACGCTGTTATACCCGCAGCAATCAGTGCCATAGCAAATAATATGTAATGATGCACCGAGTTCCATTCCATTGCGCGTCCAAGTACGCCACCTAAAATCTTATCTTTACTCCAAAAACCTGAAAAGACAAACGGCACACCAGAGATAGATAACGTAGCGATGAGCATCGTAATGAAAGTCAATGGCATTTTACGGCGGAGTCCACCCATGTTACGCATATCTTGGTCAGGTGGAATTTCGGAACCGTGTTCGTGAACCAAACTGTTGTCAGCGTGTTCATGCGCTGCATCTTCTGTGTGTTCCGCATCATCATGGTGGGCATGCATTGCGTGGAAGGCGTGGATAACGCTACCAGAACCGAGAAACAGCAATGCTTTGAAAAATGCGTGCGTGGTAAGATGAAAAAGCCCCGCAACATAACTCCCAGCACCAATTGCCAACATCATATACCCCAATTGGCTAATCGTAGAATATGCCAAAACACGTTTAATATCAAATCTAACAATAGCAATTGTCGCTGCGACGAGTGCGGTTATGCCACCGACATAAGCAATTACCAGAGACGAGGTTGGGGTCAAAATTGGGAACATCCGAGCAACAAGATACACACCTGCGGCAACCATCGTTGCAGCGTGGATTAACGCACTCACAGGTGTTGGACCTTCCATTGCGTCTGGCAACCACGTATGCAACGGCACTTGAGCAGATTTACCGACAGCACCACAAAATATGAGAATACCGGCAATAGAGAGCCATGCTATCTGTCCTGATTCTAATGTCGCAACTGCTTCAAAGATTCCAGTATCCCCATAGAGAGATAGTGTTCTGAATTCTGCAAACAGCATCATCATGCCGATGAACATACCGACATCACCGACCCGTGTTGTCAGAAAAGCCTTCTTACATGCATTCGCAGCAGTATCCTTCTCGAACCAGAAGCCAATCAACAGATAGGAGCACAGACCAACAAGTTCCCAACCGATATAAATACCGAGTAGGTTATCCGATACGACCAAAAACAGCATTGAAAATGAGAAAAGGGAGAGAAAAGCGAAAAAGCGAGAATACCGTGGATCCCCATGCATGTAGCCAATAGAGAAAATATGGACAAGGCTACTCACCAGAGTGACAACAATCAGCATAATCACCGTGACGCTGTCAAGATAGAATCCCATTGAGAAGTTAACACTTCCGAGTGAAAGCCACTCTACTGTAAGCGGTGTAGGTTCTGAAGTTACTTCCTGTATGAGAAGGAGAGAACATCCGAGTGCGACAAGCATCGCAAAGGTAGACAGATAGTCTTGTCGTGGGAAATTCCGTTTTGCTAAACCTAATAATGCAAATATTGCAAAGGATGCAAGCGGGGCAAGTAAGATGATACTTATTAAGGGAACAACCATGCTTTTACTTTACTATTAACCTTTCAAGGTATCTACTTCATCTGGACGTATACTACCGAACTCACGGTAGATAGCGAGAATTATAGCGAGAAACACAGCAGCTTCAGCTGCAGCGAGTACAATACCGAAGATAGCGATTATTTGTCCATCAAAGCGGAAAACTTCCGAACCGACAATGGTTTCAGCGGGTGTAACAAACCGCGAAAATGCGACAAAGTTTAGATTGCAGGAATTGAGAATGAGTTCAATACCCATCAGAATGCTGATTGCATTCTTACGAGTTAGCACTGCAAAAATACCAAGAGAAAATAGAATTGAACTGATTACCAAATAGTGTTGTAAACTCATTTTTTAACCTAAAGACAGTAAGGATTAATCCCTTACTTCCTTGCGAGAAATAAGGGCAGCACCGATTAACGCAACTAACAGTAGCACAGAGACTACCTCAAAAGGCAACAAAAACTTTTCATTCAGTATAAGTTGACCGATACGTTCTGTTGTTGGAGCAAGTTGCGTCCCATCATCAGTGAGATTCTTCCAGATAGGTGTATTGGCAATGACCGTTAAAAGAAGCATTAGCAGTGCAAGAGAAATACCACCACCTAATAGAAGCTGACCTCGTTCAATGTGGATACGCATCTCTAATCTTCCACTTGTCATCATAACACCGAAAAGGATAAGAACCAAAATACCACCAACGTAAACAATGACCTGTGTTGCTGCGAGGAAATCGGCTTGTAGAAATACATAAAGTCCGGCGACACCGAACAGCGTAACCATCAGTGCGAAAGCAGCATGCACAATGTTCCGAACTGTTACCACTGCAAGTGCAGATGCGATTGTCATCAGCGCAAAACCGTAAAAGATAAATGTTTTAAGCGTAAATTCCATCTATAATACTATCCCTACAAGAACCTTGTAATAGAACTTTCTAATCTGCTGCTTCTGCAGTATCTGTTTCGTCTTTTCCGTACATCTCCTGCTTGTCAAAATTGAAAATTAAATCTGTACGGTCAAACTTTGAATACTCAATTCCTTCAAGTGTATCTATCATTGTAAGACATTCTGTCGGACATACCTCTGTACAAAGTCCACAATACATACAGAGAGACATGTCAATATCAAACTGGTCAAGGTAGAAAACAACAGGATTTCGCGTGACGACACGTGAAACTTCGCTTCCAGAAATGGTTTGCGTTCTGCTCTCATCTCCAGATTGCTCAAGTCGGTCAATAACTTCCTGTGGTCCTTGGCGCGAGGTAATATTTGTGATAGTGAGTTCCTCGTCAAGGTTTAATTTTTTGTCCTCACCTTCAATGAGACCGATGATTTCACGTCCATCTTTAAGATGAATGACATTCATACTATCCCACAGTTGTTCACCTTTGGGAAGTTTATCACCTGTAATCGTGATACAATCTACAGGGCAAATTAACTCACACTTTTTACATCCGATGCAATCCTCAATCCGATTGTAGAGTTGTCCACGATAACCTTTCGGAATCTCTCTGACGTTCTGCTTCTTTTCAAAATCGTGTTCATAAGGATATTGGTGTGTTACGTTCGGTTCAAAGAACTGCCGAATCGTAATCCGCATTCCAACAAGGACGGTGTAGACACCTTTGTATATGTTGCGTATGTATTTGTCCATGGCTAACTAATCCTCCAACACTTGATTGTTGCTGCCTATTCAAATGTGAGTTCAAAGGTCGAGATTCGAAAATTATTCCTACAGCAGGAGTGATAATTAACTCGGTTGTGGTTCCGGTCTTCTCGCAAGATTTCTTCCAGCAATCGCGTATGCACTGATTAGAGCAATATAGATAATTGCACAACTGATGCCAATACTCCACACATCATCTTCCTTAAAAATCAATCCCCATATACCTGTACCTAATATATTAAAAAATGAAATTGGGATAAAGTATTTCCAACAGAGATTCATCAGTTGATCCACCCGTAAACGTGGTAACGTCCATCTCAACCACATCATTAGGAATACAAGTCCTAATGTTTTAATGACAAATCCAGGTAATCCACCGAGAAAATCATATCCCGGCAAAACACCTTGCCACCCACCGAGGAAGAGCGTCACCCCAATTGCACTCACCGCGAACATATTTGCATATTCAGCAATGAAGAAAAGCGCAAAACGCATGCCACTATATTCAGTGTGGAATCCTGCCACAATCTCGGACTCCGCTTCTGGTAGATCAAATGGCGTTCGGTTTACCTCAGCAATAGCAGATATAAAGAAGATAAAGAATGCAATAAAGGTAAAAGGCGACCGAAATATGATCCAAGTGAAAATGCCACCATCCTGACTTGCTACAATCTCACGCATGCTCAAACTACCTACAAGCATGACAATAGTCAGAATGGAAAGTCCCAGTGGGATTTCATAACTAACAATTTGTGCTGCGGAACGTAATGACCCCAACAGTGACCATTTACTGTTTGAAGACCAACCTGCCATAATGACACCCATGACAATCACAGATGAGATCGCCATGATATAGAAAATGCCAATATTAAAGTCACTTACCAAGATATCCTGACCGAATGGGATTGCTGCGAATACAGCAAAAGAGCATGCAAATATGACATAAGGTGCAAGCAGGAAAAGAACTTTATCACCTTGCGGTGGAATAAAATCCTCTTTGAAAATGAGTTTTAGACCATCGGCTAAGGTTTGAAGTGTGCCCCACGGTCCAACACGCATGGGACCAGTGCGATTCTGAAAACGCGCTGCAACTTTCCGCTCTGCAAGCACTAATACCAAAGGGAGTAATGGCACAACGGCAACAAATATACCTGCACATACTAACATCACAATCACCGTGCCTAATTCCACAGAAAAATGTCCTGCAACCGCCTCTGGCAGTCGTGGAATTATGACATCCTGCACGAAATCTGTTGCCCAATTAGAACTGTCTTGCAAATTTATATTTTTAAAGAATCCATCAGAAAAAAAATCTGACATCAAGTCTCCTAACCAACTGGTACACGAACCGTTAGTGATAGTTTACCTATCAACTTCTCCCATCACAATATCAATACTGCCAATAATTGCAATAATATCTGCGACCATTAAACCACGACTCAGTTCTTGGAGTGCACTTAACGCACTAAAGCAAGGGGAACGTCCTTTAACTCGCACAGGCTTCGGTGTACCATCACTTACAATATAAAATCCGAGTTCACCGCGTGGGGCTTCACTACGGAAATAGATTTCGCCTTTCGGTGGACGCACCGCTTTCAAATCTGCCATGACAGGACCGTCAGGGAGACCTTCCGCCAAAATCTGTCGGACTATCTTAACAGATTCCTTCATCTCATCCATACGCACCTTGTATCGACTCCAGCAGTCCCCTAAAACAGCCCCTAACTCTGGAATGTCCTTAGCAATAGGTACATCAAAATCAAATCTGTCGTAGATGGAATAAGGTTCGTCTCGTCGTAAATCCCAATCAACACCAGAACCGCGAAGGTTCGGACCAGTAGCACCATAACTGATTGCCATTTCGGCTGGCATCACAGCAACTCCCATAGTCCGTTCAGAAAAAATACTGTTTGATGTCAACAGATCGTTGTATTCGTCAATCTTCGGTTCAAAATAGTCCAGAAAACCTTCAATTTCGTCTAAATAATTCTGTTCAGCAATTGAACCGGGTTCAAGAGGAATGATTTCGGAGACACCGCCAATACGGATATAATTATAGGTGAGACGCGCGCCACAGACCTTCTCAAAAAGCAGAAGCAGCCGTTCACGATCGCGAAAGGCATAAAGAAAAGGGGTGAACGCTCCGATGTCCATACCGTAGGTACCGAAAGACAGCAGATGACTCGCAATCCGATTCAATTCACAGATTAGCACACGCAAATATTCTGCCCGTTCTGGCACAGCAAAGTCCTTGGTTTCATCCATCTCAAGCAATTTCTCAACGGCAAGGCAAAACCCCCAATTCTGATTCATTGCCGCAACGTAATCCATCCGATCCGTAAAAGGAATGATTTGGGGATAAGAGAGGTTCTCGGAGTGTTTCTCAAAACAACGGTGTAGGTAGCCGATATGTGGAATTGCTTCCCGCACGATCTCACCATCCAACCTCAATTCCAACCGCAACACCCCGTGTGTACTCGGATGCTGGGGTCCCATATTAACTACCATTTCATCAGTGAAAGGCTTAAGTTCAATGATTTTTGATTCTGTCTGTTGTGTGCTTTCCATAGTGCGGATTATCTTGTTTAATTGTATTTATTTTATCTATTAAATATCTCTAATTTTTAGTACGGAACGCGCATACCACGATAAAAGTCGGGTTCCTGATAATCTTTTCGTAGTGGGTATCCTTCCCAATCATCCGGTAGTAAGATACGACGCAGGTCGGCGTGCCCATCAAACAAAATTCCGTAGAGATCATAAGTTTCCCGTTCGTGCCAGTCTGCTGTTTTCCAAATATGTGATACGGTCGGAATGTGCGCGTCAGTTTTTGGAACAGATGTCTTCAAAACGACATTGTGATGATTTTTCATAGAGTGGAGATGATAGACGACTGACAATACTTCTTCTTTAACACCAAGATCAATACCGCTAAGACACATCAATGAATCGAATGCCAACGTGTCAGTATCAGCAAGGAATTGGCACACATCCGAAATTGCTGTAGGAGCAATTTGAATACTCGGATCTCCCGCAAGTTCGGAGTCAATACCCAAGATGGATTCACCAAACTTGTCTACTAATACATCATAGATTTCTTCCGACTTCACGTATACTACTCCCAAATGATCTATTATTTACTGCGTATTATCAGGACTTTCATCTTCAGATATAGGCGTTTCTGTTTCATCTGTTTCATCTTCGGTTTCAGCTTTTTCAGTTTTCTCGTGTTCGTACCATTCTGATTTAGTAAAGAGCCTTTTGAGGAATGGAACATTGGTGCGTTTTGCCACGGTCTGTGTTTTTATTTTTTCTTGTAATTTCAACAAGCCTTCAATGAGTGCCTCCGGTCGTGGAGGACATCCGGGAACATAAACGTCAACAGGAATAATTCTGTCAACACCTTTGAGGACGTGGTATCCGTGCTGCCAGTAAGGTCCGCCACTGGTTGCACAACTTCCCATGGATATAACATACTTCGGTTCCGGCATTTGTTCATAAAGTCTTTTGATCCGTGTTGCCATTTTGAGAGTTACTGTTCCAGAAATTACCATCAAGTCAGATTGACGCGGTGTTGCACGTGGAACACCTGCTCCGAACCTGTCCAGATCGTAGTTAGAAGCTGCAGCCGCCATAAACTCTATAGCGCAGCAAGCAAGACCGAAGGTCATAGGCCAAAGCGCGGAAGAACGCGCCCAATTCGCAACTGCATCAACAGAGGTAACAATGACATTCTTGTCTAATTTTTCATCAATTATCATAGCCTTCCTCCCTTTGGATGGATTGCACCTCTAACTGTGTAGAACGGATCCACTCAAGGTCACCTTTTGCCCACACATACGCAAGACCAACTAACAAGATAGTGATAAAGACAAGCATCTCTAAAAAAGCAAAGAGACCAAAATCTCGGAAAACTACTGCCCATGGAAGAAGGAATACCACTTCAACATCAAAAATTAGGAATATAAGTGCAATGACATAGAAACGGGTATTGAATTTTATTCGTGTGTCGCCTATGGGGTCTTCCCCGCATTCATAAGGGATATTTTTTTCTCCTGAAAATAACTTTGTATGTAAGAGGCGAGAAACAGTTAAATTGAGAACGACAAATATGCATCCGACAATTAGGAAAATCAGAACATTGGCAAAATTAAACAGCATTTTATCTTATCCTCGTTACAGGAGGGACGAAGTTTCTGTCAGTCTTGTTAGAATCGTGTTTTTATCGTATCAATTATATCTTAACATTAACGTAATTTGCAAGGAAAAAAAAGACGACTCACGTGTTTCCGTTATCTTACAGAATCCAGCGTTTCTTCAGAAAGTATTGTTTACAGTTCCTTGGTTTAACAAATTTTTGCTTGCAATATATATAAAAGTTTGCAATAATTTATTAGGAATGAAACAGTTTGAAGGAGTACGAAATGTATAGTTGTGACTACCATATTCATACACAACTTTCTGGATGCGCGGACAATGAGTTCAATATAGAAAAAATTATCCAACTTCAAAAGATACGTGGAATTGAATCAATCGGAATAACCGACCACGATTACAGTTATCAATCCAAAATAAAGACAATACAAGCCGCACACCAAGCAATAAAGGCAGCTGAACCTTCAATTGAAGTGCACTTTGGTGTTGAGTCTCAGATGCTGGAATATCAGGTTACCTCAATTTCCATCCGTTTGGCTTCATATTTTGATTATGTCCTGATGGCTCCAAATCATTATCATTTACGCGGCGTTGCACAACCAAAAAACTTCCGAGACCCGCGACGTGTAGCACTCCACGAAATTTATATGTTTGAAGCAGCGGTGGCATGTCCAATCACTGATGCAATCGTCCACCCATTTCTTCTTTCACCTAATGTTTTTCAGTTTTCTAAAGAGGAACTTAGTGCTTTCGGACAGGAAATGATGCGTAACATTGAACAGAAAAGGTTGATTTATCAACTTGATCTTGTATCTCAACGTGGGTTGGGAGTAGAAATCAGTCCTAAGATGGTACGGTACAATCAACAGCATCTTATTGAATTCTATCAACTTTGCATGGAAAGGGATGTAAAATTGCTCATCGGGAGTGATGCACATAACACAAAGCAGTTGGAAGAACTATCACTGCTTGCACCAATTTTAGAAGATTTGGGAGTGACAGAAGAACATCTTTGGCATCCAACCAGTCCATTTTAACATCATTATACAAAATTACCTATTTAATTTTTCGGAAAGTACAGCGAATTTTACCCGTCATTCCCCAACCTTCGGGATGCAGTTCCATCCTTCCGTAACGCGTCAAATGCAATATATCTTCAATATCAGATTCACCTTTAGAAAATGAGACATGGATACCCGGGATTAAATCTCTTGAAAAAGGAACATCGCTTTCATCACGTCTCGCTGCCTCACCTAATAAGAAACGGTCAATATTTTCACCTTGGCGACGTGTAAAAGATATTATAGGATACAGATTTTCTGCATAGAGAAAACTTCTAATGTCATAATCTCCGCCTACTTCTATACCACGACTATTCCCGCGAAATCCATAACGAGCATATTCATTGAAGAATTCAAGAATCAGGTTCTGACGTGCAGTTGCAGCAAGTGACACTTTAATAGCTAACTTTGGTTCCGGTATATCACCCTCCTCAAATGCGAGACTAACAAGTTGCCATTTACCAATCAACTGATCGCGCACTGCATATTCATGCGTCTGTTTATCCTGATCCCGTCGAATCTCTCCGTAAGATTCAAGCAAATCCTCACGTTCCTCTTGTATATTTGGAGTGTTTTGAGAATTCTGAGTACTCTGTGTCGTTTGGCTGATACAACTACTAAAAATGAGAAGTAGCGCACCTAAAACCATTAATGTCTTCATGTTCGCCTCTATTGTATAGTAAGAGAAATGGTATTGGATTCAAGTAAAGCTTTACCCCGACGTGCATTCAATGGCAGATAAATGTCCTGCAATTCATCTTTATATTTTTCTTTCATTAAGTCTATTTGGTCTTGAGTATAACCAATTGCCTCTTTTTTTACATCGGGTGTAAACTGTGGATTCTTGCTATTCTGAATACCAAAGATCTCACGTTCTAATTCAATTATTTCAGGATGCTGATCCTGCATGAATTCACGGTATACCTCTAATTCAAGCTTTACTTGGACTGTATAACTACCGGGTTCAAGTTTATAGTGTGTCTGTAGATTCTCTAATTCAACTGTATGTGTTGTTCCCGCTTTCATATCTAACCCTTGGACACATCGAACAGATTTTCCAGTTTTATAGAGCGTTTTCATGGTATTACTAAGCGGAATCGGTTTTTTGATCATAACAATCTGACCGTTGCTATCTGTGACTGTAAGTTGTCTGAATGCCCTTTGCATTGTAACACTGGAAATCGGGACAAGCAGATCGAACTTACCGTTTGTAGTGGTAAGTTCAAGCGGAATCGGGTCTTGAACAGGATAGGTTGTCTTTGGTGATGATAGTTCAATCATCGCGAGCGTACTTGATGTATCTTCATCAGTAGACGATGTCCCTGTTTCGGTAGATTGTGTTGCAGTTTGTTGGCTTCCAAGACATCCAAACAAACATACTATTAGAAAGAGATTAAGAAGTGTTAATAGTTTCATTTGCATCTTCCTCCTATAGTTGTTCTTTATTACAATGATTTGAGGGTTGATCCCAATCCAGGCAGTGTAGAAAGTTCAATAAAACCGTTAATAATTGTTTCAGATGGATCAACAAGTTTACTACGCCAATCCACCTCACCCCAAGCGAACTCAAGGATACCAAAATTTGGTACACTTGCCATACACTGCACACTTGCTGCTGTCGCAACCGGACCACTCGGATTATGAGGTGTTACCTTTACATTTGTAGTTTCAGCAAGGGTTGCTATCTTCTTCAATCCTAATAAACCGCCGACATGTTTAACATCTGGTAAAATATAGTCAACACGTCCATATTTTAGCAGCCTATCGAATTCAGTCAGAGTACGTAAACGTTCCCCTGTTGCAATTGGCATGGAAGTAGATTGACTTACATGTGCAACCGCGTCAAGATCATTCAACGGAACAGGATCTTCAATCCAAAACAGGTTCAGATCGTCCAATGCTTTTGAAGTTTGGATAATAAGTCCCGGATTAAATCGACTGTGACAATCCACTAATAGGTCAATCTCAGGACCAATGGCAGTTCGGATAGCACGAATTCGTTCAATTCCTTGGTGGATAGCATGGGTAAGTGTAGACTTTTCTATATCAGAAGCTGAAACGCCATCAAACGGTGCACATTTAATTGCTGTAAATCCTTCAGCGACTGCTTGTTCAGCATTCTTTGTGAAACCTTGCGGACTCCGATCTACCGTTGCACGGTTTATATTCGCATAAAGACGAATCCGATTTCGACACTTGCCACCCAATAGTTGATAAATCGGAATCTCTAACGCTTTCCCTGCCAAGTCCCACATCGCTTGTTCAATGCCACTATACGCAGTATGATAAGTGTGTCCTTCACTCTCACGAAAGAAACGACTGCGAAAGTTCTCAAGTTCAAATACATTCCACCCAACGAGTCTGGGTTTCAAAGTTTCAATCTGGTGTATAACACCTTTGTCGTCTCTACCGTGAGAAGCTTCACCGATGCCGATTGTTCCATCTTCAGCGTGTAACCTTATGAACAACCAATTGCCGCGGTGGTTGACTGGAATGATTTCCGTTTCTATGGATTTGATCTTTAACGTGGGCATTTTCTAATTCAAGATGTCGCTGCCCATCTGACTGCATTTGTAAGAAACTTCTGCATACCTAAACGCTCAAAAGTACCTGGTCCATGTCCCAAGGTGGTATAAAATACCTTACCAGAACCGTAAGACTTAACCCACGCCATCGGGTGTGCCTTTCCAAACCATTTCGCAGTAGCTAATACATGAATGTGTGGATCATGTGCTGAGACATATATTTCATCCTCAACGTCAAAATCAGAAACACCTTGGGTTGTAGGGTGTTCTGTGTCCTCAATATGCACAGTAAATGTGGAACCTGGCGGATGCCAGTTTGCGTGACCACCAATCAGGTCAACGGCGCGTCCTCCTATCCACCAAGCAGTGCCATGAATACCGACTAATCCTTTGCCACCCTCAACAAACTGAAACAGACCGTCTTCTTGAGCAGCGGTCAAATCTGGAACACGTTTGGATGTACCATCTTCCTGACGCTCCGAACGTGTAAAACCTGTACCAAAGACACACACATCGTAGTCATCTAACTCTTTGGACGCTAAGATATCTTTATCATCAGTTAACGTCGCTGATATTTCTGCATCTTCATCAAGAAAACCGTGAATCACACTTGCGCTCGCATTGAAGCGATGGTTTTCACCAGATAACACGAGAATTTTTGACATAATTTCCTCCGATAGAAAAGCGAACGGGTTAATATCATGAGAACAGACCAATAGACCTATCCGTTAGACATCAGTGTAGTTGAAATCAGAAATTATGTCAACACTGCAATTAAACGAAAAAATTTAGTCAAGATTCCACAGACGTGCTGTACCATCCTCACTGCCGCTCGCAAGAGTTTCTCCATCGGGACTGTAAGCAACACTATTGACTCCATCCTTATATCCGTCAATTGTGATATGTGATGTATGTTGGGTAGTTGTTTCCATTTGAAATCAAGGTATGGATGATGTGGAAGAAGGACGTTCTTGCACTACAGGAATTACGTAACTACGAATCGTAATATTTTCCTCTGTTTCCATTTCTGTCAATGAAGTAGGGGTTTCACGATGGTCAAAAACAACGTAGTATCCTTCTATCGCTTGTTCTAATTTTAAATATGTCATCAGTTGTTTTTTTCCCGACTGATATCGTCTTTCACCTTCCCATATTTTTGTCTCTACGATGTATTTTCGTCCATTATGGCAAATGATAAGGTCGATTCTACCTCGTCCGGTTTGCACTTCAAGATACATCGCACCGCGAACAATGCTAACGAATTGGTCAAGGTATGCATAAAGCAAGTCCTGTCCGACGAACTCTTGTGGTGTATCTGGCACTTGAAGTATCCGAAAGCCCACGCGAGCAATGAAATCACGGAAATTATCAAGCAATCGTTCCAAATCAATATATCCTGTTGGTGAGAGATAATCCTTAAAATCAGTCCCTTCAAGAAAGTATTCATTTTCAAGTCCGTTTATCAACGGTCTAAATGCTTGTAAGATGCATTGCTGATAAATTGGGTTGACAATCTCACACAGATCGTCTTTTCCTTTTGCTATGATACCATAAGTGATGAGTTCATTCATAAGGTCATCATACAGATTGAAGGGAACACCACTCTCAAAAGATATGATCTTCATGAGAATACTTTTGAAACGTGGTTCTTGACGAACATTCGTAAGCAGATGTTCAAAGTTGACGTTTCGTTCTTGAAAAATGCGGGAATGTGCGTGTAAAAAGTGTTCCATGCAAATTGTTTCGGTCTTCGGGATGCCAAGTTCTTCAGTGAGAATCTGTCCGAATCGACTGACAAGGAAGGGCTGACCTCCGGTCTGTTTTTGTATTATTTCAATGACTTCTGGTGTAAAGTCTTGTCCTGTTTCTTCGGTATACTGTGAAAAAAGTTCTTGTATCTGCTTGAGTGTGAAGTTGGGCAAGTTGAAATCATCTTGGATATTGAATGGAGAAATAGACCGGTCATAATTTAGTTGAGCAATACTCTTAACACCAACAATGCCGACACTGTACGGGCAATGAAGATTATCAGAAAGGTAGACATGGCGGAGTGCATTAAGAAACCCACTAACAGCGTCTTGTGGGATACCATCAAACTCGTCAATAATGAGCAAAACTTTTTGGTTATTCAGAACTCTTTCAAATTTACTAAAAAACCTTCTCATTGAGAAAGCATTAGTGAGTATTGTATCATCTAATAATTCAGTTAGTGTATCAGGAGGAACGCTGTCACGCCGATCAAAAACATTAACTATTTCTTCGCGAAGATCTTCATAGAGACATTCATAAAACTCTGACATGGAGAGTTCTGCATACGTGTCAAAATTCATTTGGATTGGAATAATATTTGGCTCATCTGTTACCAGTATATTAATTGCCTGTTTGAAAAAGGTAGTTTTTCCGGTCTGGCGAGGTGCGAAGAGAACGATATATCTTCCCATTTTGATACGGTTAATGAAATCAGCAGTTTCCTCAGTTCGTGAAACCACGTAGTTCTTTTCTGGATTCACAGGACCTCGTGTTTCGAAACATCTCATAATCATTTCCTTGTTGTCAGTATCGCTTGTCTCTATTCTACCAGAATCTGATAGGGTAATCAAGATTGAATGGGTCGTATATCTAAAGGTTATCGTCAACCAGTGTGTTAAGTATAGGTAGCAATGAACCCATTGTCGGAACATCTCGGAACGTGAAACCGAATTCTGAAAAATAGGAAGATTCATCTAATGCATCTGCAATTATCGGTTTTTTCTCTAATTCCTTAGAGACACCAAGGATAAGAGGTGTATTAGTATGTTCTGACAGTGTATTAAGTCTGGCAAGAAGATGTCCTTGATGCCATGGATGGAATAATTCGATCGCTACTTCCACACCACTACTGTGGTCCAATTGATAGTCTGGAAAACAGTAATAATCTCCGGGTAAAGGTAGAAACTGACTTCCTGGACGTATTTTCCATTCATCGGTTTTGTTGTGGAGCATCTCCTGAAAGAGTTGAATGTCATCAGGAATGTAGGCGAGGAATTGTTGTGAAATAGGTTTTATCCCGCACGATTCATCAAGGTGTAACCGTGAACTTCGTTTATTTCGAAACTGAATCTCTGCTGCGAGTTCCCATTTCGGTTGATGTAGCACAGCAACGAAGAAGTTAGCCAAATTCATACCGTACCGCTTCGTTTTGTAGAATAGGTTAAGTGGACCGTCTACTGTAATCTGGAACACATCATCGTTTCCGTCTTTATCCTTACGAATTGTGGAAAGGAGTTGATTGAATCTAAGATATTTAAACAACTGACGGAGTTCGGCTGTCATGGAATCAGTGAGTTTTAATGTAAGTGTATTACAATGGAGGAGTAACCCTTGTACCTGTGCAGTATTGTAGCGATGAAGCAGGTGTTCAGGGGAAAGTGTTTTAAATGACATAATCGGTTGCCAACTCGGTAGATCCTCATATAGTCTTTCATCTAAATGTTCCGTCTCATAATGCATTTCGTCCTTTACTATCTGTAAGACTCTCTGCTGATAGTCCTCAAAATTTGGAAACTGTTCTTGTGAAAGCAGTTGGCTTGTTTTCGAGAAGAGTTTTTGGCGGAATGCAATGAGTTCTGTGTTAGGTGTGGTATCAAACTCTGTTCTATCTAACAGAAGTTTCTCAAGTCCGCGCTTGACAATAAGGATTCCCGATGTGCTTTCAATTATATGCTTACTTGCTTCCAATAACGATGATCTTGGTTCATTCAACGATTCCTCAAATTTGGTAATGAGTTGTTCAGCGATTGATAATAATATGGTGTCCGTTGGATTAACAAATTGTGGAAATATTTGCCCGTTTTTTATTTTATATATGAGTAAATCTTTGGTAAGCATAATGTTGGATTGCACAGAGACTGTGCCTACGATTTTGATTGGTATGCGTGGTGTTGCCTTCGACGTTTATTGACAAACTGTTCGCTTGTCCGCTTGGAAATAAGTTCGTAAAGTACCGCTTGTTTGCCTTCCCGTTTGCGTAGGATACGTCCTAACCGCTGCACATGTTCCCGCACACTTCCACTTCCAGAGACAATAATAGCAACGTTTGCTTCTGGCACATCTACACCCTCATTCAACACTTTTGAGGTGACAAGGATGGAATATGTTCCATCACGAAAACCGTTCAGAAAGGAGTTACGTTCTTTTGGCTTTGTTTGATGTGTTAAAACTGGCAAAATGAAGTGCCTCCCAAGTTGGTATGCAGTGTCATTATCCTGTGTGAAGATGATGATTCGGTCACCACGATGTCGCTGAATTAGTTTCCACACCCACTCCTGTTTTGTGGTAGAGGCAAAACTGAGTTGTTTCTGTGTAAGATACGCTTTAAAAGCAGTCCTTCCTGCTTCGGATTGTGAGGACTTCCACAAGAATGTTTGCCAACCTTTCGGTGCTCCCATGTTAATCCTTGCTTGTTTTAGGAAGTTTAGGTAGGTACGACGTGCCGCTTCATACTGAATTCGCTCTGTGTCTTTCATATCAACAGCGATAGTAACAACTCGGTACGGTGAAAGCGTTTTCCCTGAAAGTTCCTGCACCTTTGCTTCATAACAACAATCCCCGACAAGTGCATAGAGTCTACGCTCCTTACCATCAACCCGTTCTGGTGTTGCTGTCAATCCTAAGCGAAAAGGAGCGATGCTACTAATTGCTGCATATTGATACTGATCTCCCGGTAGGTGATGACACTCGTCGAAAATGGCAAATCCGAATCGGTTCCCGTAGTGCGGTGCATGCATGACAGCAGATTGATAAGTTGTTACAGTGAGATCATGCAATTCATGTTGACCACCACCGTAAAGTCCTACCTCTTTTCCAAAATGTTCTTTCAGCACATCAGACCATTGGTGCATTAAATCAATTGTCGGGACATGCACAAGGGTTGGACGTTGTGTATCTGCAATTAGTAAAATGGCAATGAAAGTCTTACCTGCACCTGTTGGAAGACTTATAACGCCGCGCTTACCGTTAGCATGCCATGCGTCAATAGCCTCAGATTGATAAGGGTATGGTGACACTGTTTTTTGGTTGTCGAAGTGTTTGATTGTAAATTGTCGTGCTGTATCCTCATAATGTATATTATGTGCCAGTAACTGTGAGACGATATGACGATAACGGTAGGCGGGTGCTCGGTAAGTGAGTGTGCGTTCGTCCCAGAGGATATCTGGCAATTGTGATTCGATTTCATCTGGGACGTTCTGTAGGATAAGGGTGCCTTTGTCAAAGTCTATTTTGAGTGGAGTCATAGTATTATTATCTCATCACATCAATTGGATTTTCTATTACGAATAATATTTATATTTTACCAAAAATCAGCAAGAATTCAAACCATTATGTACATCAGAGGCATTCAATTGTCCATTTTCTGTCTGAATCGCGGAGGGTATGTTATTGTTTGAATCGCTGAGAGCATGGAAGACATGGAAGTAGGAGGTTTTTGATGGTGTGTATGTTTTTTGTCTGAACCAGGATTTGCAAGATGGACAGGATTTTCAGGATAAGAGTATCGACAATCACGTTCCTTGCCAAGTATCTACTGTTCTGTATCTGCTATTATAGATTTTGTTTCAATTGTTAGAAGAGACCTTTGATAAAAGGCATCCTGAGAATCCTATAATCCTGTAAATCCTGGTTCAGACACCATGTCGGAGGTTGCTTTGCTCGCTCCGACCTACCGGACTATATGTAATACTATTTCTAACATATAATGTCTCTTTTTTTGTAACACAAACTTTATGAAGATTAATAAAATATTTCGGTAATTCTAATTTTCCCAAATTCGGTAGGTGCGGTTTCCTAACCGCACTGGATCTTTCTATAAAATTACCGAATTTAAAAATTAATCTTCATTTAGTTTGTGCCCTGAAAGATTACAACCATAATAACCGTAAATGAGAAAATAATCTATAGAAATGGTATAAGCATGCGGGCGAGGCGACCTCGCCCCTACGGAATGTCCGAGACGCAATGAATTGCGCGGCTACAACGCATCTCCTTCTTAAATTGACGCTTATGGGTGTCGCACGCCTCTACCTAACATACAAAGTGTCTTATTGAATTATGAAAAATATATCAGAAAAAATCGAAAACTAAATAGCTCTGCCATTTTTCTACATCTCTTGCAATTACTGTGATGCCGTGATATGATGAAAATATATTGCTGAGAAGACTTTGAAAGGAAACAAATTCGTGCCGAAACTCATTATGATGCCGCCACAGAATTCGGAGTTACAAACGTGGGCAGAACGCATTCAGAACGATATTCCCTCATACACCGTTGTCTTACCAAAAACAGACGAAGAGGTCAATGCACACCTACCTGATGCAGATGCTGTATACGGTTGGGTATCTCCAGAACAATTGCCTTTAGCAAAAAACATGCAATGGTTACAGAGTCCAGCAGCAGGTCCAGCTGCTGGTTTCTATTACCCCGCGCTTATTGAACATCCTGTTGTTATCTGTAACCCGCGTGGTATATACAATGACCATATTGCACAACATATCCTGATGTTCGTGCTTGCACTTGCTCGTGGATTACCTTACTATATGGAAGCACAACGTGAAGGAATCTGGGATAACAATGCTCGAAAAAGTGGTTATATAGACCTTATACAAGCAACGACATTGATTGTCGGTGTAGGTGGAATTGGACATGAAACCGCACGGCTATGTGTGGAATTTGGAATGAAGATACTCGGAGTTGATGCAAGATGGGAACATGATGTGCCTTATGTAGAAAAACATGATCCCGATAACATAGACACACTCATTCCACTTGCCGACTTTGTGATCGTGACGACACCACATACACCTGAAACGGAAGGGATGTGGCACAAAGATCGATTCGCGCTGATGAAAAAGACTGCTTACTTCATCAATATCGGTCGCGGTAAAACCACAAAACTTGCTGACCTGATTGAAGCACTTGAGCAAGGAACTATTGCGGGATGTGGGTTGGACGTGTTTGAAGTTGAACCACTACCTGCAGAAAGTCCGTTGTGGAAAATGCAGAATGTACTGTTAACACCGCACATTGCTGTCAAGGATGCAGAGAATATATCAGAACGACATTTTGAAGTGTTTTTAGAAAACGCGCGAAGATTCGCTGAAGGTGAACCTTTGCAGAATGTTGTGAATAAAGCGATGTGGTATTAGAAATAATCCACCCTAAGAAGAATAAAATAAATAGATTAAGTCACCAAGAATCTAATTCAGCGTCGCTGTCCTCAGAATGATCCGATCCTTTGTCCAATTATCACGATACCATGTGCATGCCTCAAAGGTGTCGTTAAGAGCATCCATACGCTGCTTTAACATCTCACGGAAATCATTTCGGAGTGTCTGTACTGTGGGTTCATCAATTAGATTATAGGTTTGATATGGATCCGATTCATTATCAAAGAGTTTCTCGCTACCATCTGGACGGTGGACGGCGTAGGTATGCTGTTTTGTCCGCAGTGCACGCCACTCATATCCATCTTCCCATTTCGCGGTACACCCCATTCCCTGCATGAACGCTGCAACTGGTTCATCAAAAGGTTGGTCTAACGCTGCTTGACTCAAATCTGAACCTTCAACATCTTTTGGAATTGGCAGATCCATCATAGACAATAGTGTTGGCATAATGTCAGGGGTATTTAAACATGCATCTGCGGCATGTCCATCAGGTATCTGTTTAGACCAACGGATAAGAAACGGAATACGAACTGCCTCCTCGTAAAAGATGTTTTTTGCTTTACGTCCTTGTGCTCCAAACATCTCACCATGGTCTGATGTAAATACAAAGATGGTGTCGTTTCGCAATCCGAGTTCGTCAATCGCGGTTAACAACCTGCCGATATTCCAATCTAAGTTAGTTGTCATCGCATAGTAGACACGCATCCATTCGGGGAGTTTGGCGCGCTGATCAGCAGACATCATTGCCCACGCATCGCCATAAGGATCATTTTCTTCTTTATAGTTCGGTGGCAGCGGAAAGTCAACATCTCTGAACATGTCGTAATATTCACTTGGTACATTGTCTTGTGTCCACGGGTCATGGGGTGTGCCGATTGATAGGAAAAGCGCAAAAGGGACACCATCAGTTGATGCGCGTTGTAGGTATTCTATCGCTAAATCTGTTTGTCCATCCGGTTCATATCCGGGAATTGTAATCCTATCTGGACTGTCTTTGTGATAGTATGTGTCAAAATAGGTGTGATGGAAGTTATATGCAGACCATTCTCCATCAAAACCGAGACGATGCGGTCCTGGTGGAATATACGAATTCTGAGAGTCATGATGCCTTCCCAGTTGATTAGCCCATAGATGCCACTTGCCGATATAACTTGTCTGGTATCCGTTGCGATGCAATACGTGTCCGAAGCAGTCGTGGTTTGGATTAATTCGAAGTTCGTTGATTGCCATACCTGTGCTACTTGCATATTTCCCGGTGAATAGGGATGCGCGATACGGTGCACACATCGGACTGCCAGAGACTGCATTGCAGAAATTCGCACCTTCTGTTGCAAGTCGATCAATGTTCGGTGTTCGTGCGCGTGCATCCCCCGCATAGCCGCACGCTTGGTAACGAAGTTGATCGGCAAAGACATAAACAAGGTTAGGGTTCCTGTTTGATGAAGTCATGTCAATTCCTTCTACTATGGTAATTGTCTTATATTGGTTTTCGCCATTGTCCTTGAGTGACATTATCAATGAGGATGCGTGCCTTCTGACTCTCGCGTACTTGCTTCTCAATATCAATAGGATTCCACTCTGCTAACAGTTCTGCTTGCATACCGTTGCAGATTTCCTGATACTCCAACTCATTGGCAAGATTGCGAAATTCACCGGGATCTTCATCTATATCGTAAAGTTCAGGTGGATCACCGAGACTATAGTTATATTTAAATCTACCTTTCCGCAACATTGCCATCGGTCGTTCCACACCGTGTGCAAGGTATTCTGAGAACGCAAAATCTTTCCAATCGGAAGCCGTGCCTTGTATCAACGGAATAAGGCTATCTCCATCAAGTTGAGTTGTGGACTGTACATCTCCGATATCAACAACCGTTGCAGTCAGATCTACAAGAGAAACGATTTCATCAATACGTTTACCTGCGGACATACCATCAGGAAACGTAATCTGTAGTGGTACGCGAGCGGATGCTTCATAGAAATTGGATTTACGCCACATACCGTGTTCACCGTTCATCTCACCATGGTCACTTGTATAGATGATAACAGTATTCTCCAACTGATTTGTTTCCTCAAGAGTTTGCAGCAATCTACCAATCTTTTCATCAAGATAGGTAATCAATCCATAATAGCCAGCACGGGCGCGCTGGACTAATTCCTCAGGAAATTCAACACATCCAAACATTCGCCGCATCCGTTGGTAAACTGGATGCTGATTCTCAAGGTGTCCTTCAGGAATATTGGGCATATCAATTTCATCAAGTGGGTAGAGATCCCAAAATCTTTGCGGAACAACAAGTGGAAAATGTGGTGCAATGAAGGAGACGTTGAGTGCCCACGGTTGCTCTTGACGTGCTGGGTCTTGAAGATATTTTAAGGCTTCTGTTTCGGCAAGGTCATCTACCTCAATTTCCTCTGTTGTTCCGGGACGTGCTTG
Source organism: Candidatus Poribacteria bacterium (assembly GCA_022825665.1). Classification (GTDB taxonomy): domain Bacteria; phylum Poribacteria; class WGA-4E; order WGA-4E; family WGA-3G; genus MSPOR6. The sequence continues at coordinate 4,398 of JAJDWI010000153.1, read as the reverse complement.
TGCGGGTCCTTGCCACGGGCGTGATGCTGGTGGTGTGCCATTTTCCCAATCTGTAAGTCCATGTTTTCGTTCAGCATGGAGGTCTCGTGCGAGTTGCGCGCGGAAACCGTGCAACTGATCCATTCCTCCGAAATGCTGTTTTCCTGAGAGAACAACATCGTACCCCACATCACGTAGGAGGTGTGCCCATGTAACAGCATCTGGACGCAAAGGTGCAGCATTGTCCCACGCACCGATGTGATGGATATACTTTCCTGTCATAAATGACATCCGGGATGGCATACAGAGAGGTGAATTGCAATAGGCATTTGTGAAGGTAACACCGTCATTCGCAAGTCTGTCCATGTGTGGTGTTTGAACGAGCGGATGTCCATAAGATCCGCTGAACATCGGTGCATGTTCATCAGACATGATGAGGAGGATGTTGGGTTGGTTTTCAGACATATTGTCAATAAATTTCAGAGTGAATATCGTGCAGAATGTAATCCTTCTTGACGTTGGAGCATCCCCTTGAATATCTCAAATAAGGACGATTCTATAAACACTTTTTCTGTAGACGGTTTAGGGTTTTGTTCTGCTTGTTTTAATATTGCCACAATATCTCTGTGCAATTTAATCCCAGTTATTTTCTCAAAACCTGCGACGTTATCAAAATCGTTGCTAAAAATAGTAGTAATATTAATACCTTTGTCAGCTGCAGTCGTTAAGTCTGATTTTGCTTTCTTCCATTCTTTTTGGTACATCCACACCTTAGCGCGACTATAATATGCTTGTGCATCATCAGGATTAATCTGTATCGCTTTATTTAAATCTGTGATTGCCATATCAAAGTTATTCTGACTCGTATAAACTTTCCCGCGATTATAATACAATTTCCCTAACAGTGGATTGAGTTGTAACGCTCGTGTAAAATCTGCTATGGCATTATCAAAATCACCTTTGACAGCAAAAGTGATACCGCGATTGACGTATGCAGGAACATAATCAGGTTGGAATTGGATGACCGCATTATAGTCTGCGATTGCTTTATCATACTGTTGTTTGTTGTTGTATGCTAGACCGCGATTAAAGTAACACTCAGTGTGATGAGGAATAATTCCGATAACTTTGGAATAATCCCTGATCGCTTGATCGAATTCATCTTTATTACTGTATGCGTTACCCCGTTCATAGTAGGCATTTACATTGTAGGGAATTAATCTTATTGCTTTTGCATAATCCTTTATAGCTAAGTCGAACTTACCCTTATTATTATAAGCCATGCCACGAACCAGATAGGCATCAGCCGCTTTAGGATTGCGTTCTATTGCACTATTACAGTCTTCTATTGCTTTGTCAATATCTTCTTTAAGGCTATAGGCAGTTGCACGAGTGATGTAAGGTCCGGCATCATTTGGGTTGAGTCTCATCATTTTTTGACAATCTGCAATTGCCAAATCATAATCTCCCCTAAGTATACTGATATTGCTTCGCATAACATAGGCATTAGCGTCCTGTGGTTTTAGTTCTAATGTCTTTGTATAATCTGCCATTGCGGAAGCAAACTCGTGTTTGTAAAAATAAGCGTTGCCACGAACAGCGTAAGCATTTGCATAATCTGGCTTAAGTCTTATAGCCTTGCTATAGTCCGTAATAGCGAAATCAAACGCACCTTTGTCGCTATAGGCATTGCCGCGAATGATATAGGCATCAGCAAGATCAGGGTTAAGTTCTATTGCTTTATCACAGTCTTCAATAGCAAGATCAAACTCGTTTTTATTCACATACGCGTGCCCGCGATGGTAATATGCTTCAGCGTAGTCAGGTTTATACTGAATTGCTTTAGTGAAGTCCTCTATTGCCGCGCCAATATCACCTTTAGCACCATGTGCCATTCCACGACCAAAATATGCCCTTGCTGGTTTCCGAGTCCAGAAAATTGCCTCAGTAAAGTCATCAATTGCGAGATCAAACTTGCCCATTTTATGGTATACCTCGCCTCGGTAGATATAGGACATAGCAAAACCTGGTCTCATACGAATAGCTTCGCTAAAATGTTTAGCAGCTTCTTCATAATGTGTTATCTTTGATGTATTAGCCATTTCCTGTATCTCCTTTCTGCTTTTGGACTAAACCTTCATAAATCGTCTTGTAGAATTGCATGTGGTTGCTTTGATCTTTTACAAAGCCATGTATATCGTTGTAGATTGTTTCAACAGATATATCGTGAAAATTTCGCAGATGTATTAGCATTGGCTGTTTTAGTTTAGACTGAATATTGATGATGTCATCTTCGTTTGGTTGAATAAAGCCATCTGGGTGCCGCACGAATACACTTTTTTGAGCAATGACGCGATTTATTGGTTCATAAGGCTCTTCAATATAGGGTTCCATCAGTACCTTTTCTTGCAAGATAATCCTACCATCCTCGTCAGGAGAGCCATCACATGCCATGAAAAGTGCAATAAGATAATCCTTAGAAAAATCTATGAGGTTGGTTTTACCTCCATAGTGTTGAATTTCAGAAAGACGTTCAAACTCACTGATTGGTTTGCGTGAAAATTGTTCAGATGTACTCAATATAGCTATCTGGAGTTCTTCTATATCAAAGTGTTCCGTTTCAACATTAAAGTTCCCATCATCAAGGAAAATACGATAGAAGTTAGAGGAAACTTTCCCACAATACGGGTCATCTTGAAAGTGCTTGGGTTTACCACGGTATAGATATTCCCCTGTATCCGCTTTTTCTTCAATTTTTCTGAGTATTCCATTGACTGTACGGGGTTTATGCATTCACTTCACTTGGTATTACTGATTTAACTTGTCCGAAAATAATACCATGTTTAGTAAACAATTGCAAAGGAATTGCGAATACTATCTTACACCTCAATATCCTCCTCAAACTCTTCCTCGTGCATGATTTCCTGGAGTCCGGTAGCAATGCGGAAGGCAATAAGGCAGATACAAAAACAGATTACAAAAAGCGATCGATACCCAATATACGGTACAAGTAACCCGGCTATCCCTGGTGCGAAACTAACTGGTACGAGTAGCGTATTCATAAAACCGATATAACTCGGTCTACTTCGCGGAGGGGCAATGTTGAGCATATACGACATGAATCCAACCATCACGCCGTTCGCTAATATCCCACCGATAGTGAAAATTAACATATATGCGGGTACGTGTAAAGAGGGTGGCAACAACTTTGACGAAAACGCTATGATAGGTGGAAACGACATCAGACCAACGCTGATAATTAACAACCAACGCACCCCATATTTCTCACCGATATATCCCCACATCGCATTTGAGATGACCCCACTCAGGGCAGAACAAACGATGAAAAAACCTATGTCAGCCTCCGAAACTTTTAATACCTCCAGGGCATACGGTACATAGAAAGGGGATGCCATACCGGCAAAATGTGTGCCGATACGGAAGAAGATGAACCGACGGTAGTTCTTGTCAGTTCGCAAAAAATGCGGTCCCTGCTTCAGATGTTGCCATATCGGTTGGCGTGTAGCGTTAACAGGGTGGATAGGTTCGCGTATCCCTAAGAAACTAATAAAAGAAAGGAATGCTGCAATTACCGAACAGATAAAGAGAAAAGCGTAATTTGATGGAAAACCGAGCTCAGTATCAGATAGACCGATGGAACTGATGAGATATACGGATAGGGTTTTGAAAAATTGCGTAATCCCACCGAGTATACCGGTAAATTCCTCTTCCTTACCGAGCATCGCTCGCACTAAAAACCCAACCCAGATTCCAAAGAACCCGCCGAGCATTTGTCGCAGACTAAAAAAACGTGCACGTCGATTCGGTGCAATAGATTTAGAGACAATGTCCATGTAGGGGAGCGTTGAAACTCCCATAGATGAGGAGGAGAGAAAGTAGAACCCTAAAAAGCATCCAGCAAGTAGAATTGGACTTTCCGCTCCTATTCTTACGGTACAATATGAGATTGCTAACCATGCCAACACGCGAACACTCATGCCAAGTGCGTAATACGGCATTTTCCGCTGCCGATGTTCCAGTAGATTTGATACCAACAGCTGGGGCCACATCCAACCCGCTGCCATCATTGATCCTGTCAAACCTACAAGGAAACCTGATTGAGTTAATTTATAAATAAAAGCAGAAAGAACGGTGGATGCATCTACGAAGGAGAGGTTTATCCGCATAAATGTGCCTTGAAGCAGGGCAAATCCAAAGTTTCGTCGTTGGTGATTTTGTTTGTTGAGCATTCTCTTTTATAACTTTCTTCTTGGTAAATTACCAAACGTTGCGGTGTGAAAGCCCAATGCTTTAAGCTTTGGGATGAAACAACGCCAAACGTCTCCATCGTTAAAAAAGTCCTTGATTTTATTCAAGAAATATGGTATAATTATAATGTCAACTGGATAGGAAAGCAAT